>CAMJYS010000001.1 GCA_946410005.1 uncultured Clostridia bacterium
GACCACCGAGATCTACACTCTTTCCCTACACGACGCTCTTCCGATCTGTTATGCACAAAAAACGCGCAATAAAAATAAAAATATGTATTTTTTAGCCAAAAGCTATTGACACTATTGTCGCGTAGTTATATAATAATAACTGATAGATCTATCAATTATTATTTAAGGGGGATGGTATTATGCCAAAATTACCTGGAGTCAGCGATTTACCAAGTTTAGGAGTTTTTAAAGATGTAGGGAAGCTTTTAAACAAACAAAAACCCAACTCTCATTTAAAAAAATTGGGATTAAAAGAAATTTATGTATACGATAATCTAAAAAAGAAAAAAATAACTCGTATTTCTCACTGGTCAAAAGATTCGAAAGAAACTTTTTTAGAGAAATATAATGCAGGAATACATGATCCTCAATTAGTATATTCATCATCAAAAAAATTATCATTAAACGATTTAGGTAAAGATGATGACTTTGCTGAGATTCATATTATTGATTATAGCGAATATGCAAGCGAGGCATATTATATCAACAATGAGCTTATATGTCTTGAAAAAATATCTGATAGAGAAAAACTAAAAAAACTTCTCGAAGATTTAGGCAAGAAAGATTTCTAAAATTTTGAAGAATAAATAAATTTTGTCAACAAAATCACCCACTACATCGATTATTTAAAATTAATCAATGTAGTGGATTTTTACATATTTTTTTATATACCACACGAGCCGGTACAGCCGGAATCGTGGCAATCTTCTGTTATTTTGCCGACTATTGGCGTTGGGTCGATACCTTTTTTTGTGTAATAATCTGCAAGCGCTGCTTTTATCGCTTGCTCCGCTAAAACCGAACAATGAACTTTTACAGGCGGAAGTCCGTCTAGCGCTTCCATAACCGCTTTGTTTGTTACTTTTAAAGCGTCTTCAATCGATTTGCCTTTAACAAGTTCCGTCGCCATAGAACTCGTCGCTATAGCGGCACCGCATCCGAATGTTTTGAATTTTACATCCGATATTATTCCATTTTCGATTTTAAGATACATTTTCATTATGTCGCCGCATTTAGGATTTCCAACCTCTCCTATACCATCAGCGTTTTCTATTTCGCCCACATTCCTCGGATTTGCAAAATGATCCATTACTTTTTCACTATAATTCATATTCTATCACTACCTTAGTAAAATTTTATTATGCTTTATTCCCAAAGGGAAATTTATCGTCAAACAATATTCTCAATTTTATATTTAAACAAATTACTTTCTATTTCAGAAGCTTCAAAACTACCACTAAAATCATCTGTAACAATTTTCAATTTATTTTTTCCCGGAAAGCAATGTACTTTTACATCACCCTCATAGCTATTTTCTTTATCACGTTCTACTTCTTTTAATATTGTGACTTTTTGCGTATTACTATTCACCAAAACAATTTTTGCCTTGCCTCGATCTGATTTAAGCTTTATATGAAACACTATATCCCTTTCGCTTGAAATATCGGCATCAAGCAAAAACTGTATGCCACTACATTTTTTGATATCGGCAGCATATCCATTACCAGAGTTAATAGAACGCCCGCTAAATCCCGAAAAATTTCCTTTATCACTGTTTATAATCACATCATCATTATCGTAGTCATTAAAATGATAACCAATGAAAACGTTACTAATTATTTTTATAATTGGATTTGAAACTATTAAACTAATAAAACCCAGAACAATTACTATACCGACTAAAATAAAAGCAATTATACCTAATCTTTTGTTATTTTTATCCATCAATTTATCATTATCTCCATAATTTTATTTATTTTCGCCTTTTATAATCCTCTCCCAAAGAGGCGACATATCTCTCAGCCTTTTTACGATTTTATTTACTTCTTGCACTACGTAGTCAATTTCTTCAAAAGTATTGGTATTGTCTAGCGAAAGCCTTAGCGAGCCGTGTGCAACCTCATGAACTAATCCTATCGCAAGCAAAACGTGGCTTGGATCCAGCGAACCTGACGTACAAGCCGAACCGGAAGACGCACATATTCCTGCCATATTTAAGATCAATAAAAGCGATTCGCCCTCGATTCCCTCAAAGCTTATATTAACATTTCCCGGTAATCTTCTAACCCTATCTCCGTTAAGTCTCGAGCGTTCTATTTTTAATAATTCGTCTATAAGCTTGTCTCGTTTTTGAGATAAAATTTTGTTCTTCTCTTCTATATTCTCGCAAGCTATTTCAATAGCCTTGCCAAGTCCTACTATTCCGGCGACATTTTCCGTTCCTGCACGCTTTTTATTTTCTTGTGCGCCGCCTTCCATGAATGTTTCAATACGAACTCCGCTTCTAATATATAGCGCTCCTACTCCCTTTGCTCCGTGGAATTTATGTGCCGAAAGAGAAAGCATATCCACATTATCTTCTAAAACATTAACTGGTATATGTCCTACCGCTTGGACTGCATCTGTATGAAAAATCACGCCTTTTTCACGACATATCTTCCCAATTTCTTTAATCGGCTCGATAGTTCCTATCTCGTTATTTGCGTACATTATTGTAACCAATGCGGTTTTATCGGTAATGGCGTTTTTTACATCTTCCGGATTTATTAACCCATTGTGGTCTACATCTAAATATGTAACGTCAAACCCATTTTTTGCTAAATAATTTACTGTATGCAAAACAGCGTGATGTTCTATCTTTGAAGTGATAATATGATTTTTGCCTTTTTTTATTCCTGCAAATGCGGCGCCTTTTATCGCCCAGTTATCCGATTCTGTACCACAAGAAGTGAAGAATATTTCTTTTTCTTTTGCTCCAATTGCTTTTGCGACCTGTTTTCTTGCATTCTCGATGCCACTGCGTGCGTCTTTTCCTAAACTATATATCGTAGAAGGATTCCCGAATTTCCCTTTAAAATAAGGAAGCATAGCCGACAAAACATCATCGCTGACCGATGTCGTTGCAGCATTATCCATATATACTATTTTTTTCATTTATATCACGCAAGACCTTAATAAAAGGTTATCTTGCTCCCACCTTTCGGAACAACTTTTTTAAAAATTAATCTTACTTTCAATATAATTTTTAAGATACTCTATTTTTATTCTTTCTTGTTTCATTGTGTCTCTATCTCTTACTGTTACCGAGCCGTCTGTTTCGCTGTCAAAATCATAAGTTATACAGAATGGCGTACCGATTTCGTCTTGTCTTCTATAACGTTTTCCGATTGAACCCGATTCATCGTAGTCAACATGAAAATATTTAGAAAGTTCTGCGTAAATTTCTTCCGCTTTTTCGCCAAGTTTTTTAGAAAGTGGTAAAACACAAGCTTTATACGGCGCTAATACCGGACTGAGTTTTAGAACAACCCTTGTATCGTCCTCGCTTATTTTCTCTTCTGTATACGCATCACAAAAAAATGCCAAAGTTACACGGTCCGCTCCTAATGACGGTTCTATGACGTACGGCAAATATTTTTCGCCTTTTTCAGCGTCAAAATATTCTAAATTTTTCCCTGAGAATTCTTGATGTTTTCCAAGATCAAAATTTGTTCTATCGGCTATTCCCCAAAGTTCTCCCCAACCAAACGGGAATAAAAATTCTATATCAGATGTTGCTGTTGAATAATGACTTAATTCTTCCTTTTCATGGTCACGAATACGAATATTTTCTTTTTTTATTCCAAGAGACAAAAGCCATTTTTCGCAGAATGCTCTCCAATATTCAAACCACTCTAAGTCCTCTCCCGGTGCACAGAAAAATTCCAACTCCATTTGTTCAAATTCTCTTGTACGGAATGTAAAGTTACCCGGTGTAATTTCGTTTCTGAAAGATTTTCCGATTTGTGCTATACCAAAAGGAATTTTCTTCCTTGCTGTACGTTGAACATTTGAGAAATTTACAAAAATACCTTGTGCTGTTTCCGGTCTTAAATATATCTCGTTTTTGCTATCTTCTGTAACACCTTGGAATGTTTTAAACATCAAGTTGAATTTTCTTATACTTGTAAAGTCTTTCGAATTACAATTCGGACAACAGATATCATTTTCTTTTATACAGTTTTCCATCTCTTCGAACGTCATCCCGTTTGGATTTTTCCCGGCGTCTTCTATAAGCTTATCCGCTCTGTAACGTGTTTTACATTCTTTACAATCCATTAATGGGTCGGAAAATCCTCCAACATGTCCGGATGCTTCCCAAACTCTTGGGTTCATTAAAATTGCGGAATCTAATCCGACGTTATATTTACACTCTTGAACGAATTTTTTAAACCACGCTTTTTTTACGTTGTTTTTAAGAAGTACTCCCAGCGGACCGTAATCCCAAGTATTAGAAAGTCCTCCGTATATTTCTGAGCCGGAAAACACAAAACCTCTATTCTTACAAAGCGCAACGATTGTATCCATATTCTTCATGAATATCCACTATCCTTTCAAGCCATGAGCTAAAAAATAAAAAGCACAAAAATCAGCTGATTTTTACGGCATGCTGATTCTTAGAACTAAGGGTTACTCCCAGCACCTTATCGTAAATCGAACTGGCGTTTGGAATAAATCTCCCGTATTTAATTATAATATTATCAAATTTCTTTAATTTTTGCACCTTTTCGGGAATTTCTTCTTCGTAATATCCTGTATAAATTACTATATCGTCATTACAACCGTTAAGTCTGAAATAACTCACTAAATTAAGCACTTCTTCGAATTGGAGCATGGGTTCAAGCCCACCTATAACAACCGCAGTTGTTATAGGGTTTTTTCTATATCTTTCAAACAAATCTTTTAATAGTATTTTTTTATCGGGCATCGATGTTATTTTCATATTTTGACAAATACTACAATCCTCGCCGATTTCCTTTAGACATTTAAAATCGCATTTTTTTGTGGCTATAAACATTGAAGACTTTTTATAATCTTGGAAATTTTCGTCGACTATTTCTTTTATTGTTATAGACTTACTTTCTAAATTAAAATCCGCCTTCATTCAAATCGAACCACTTTCTCTGATCAAATTCTTTCTTCCTCTCTTTACTATAAGCAGAAACAGGCACTAAAAATCCTACTATTCTTGAGTATGTATCCACGGGACTTTCACCGCATTTAGGACATTTTGGAGAAAAGAAAGCGTGTTCATCTTTACAAACCGATATTTTACAGTTGTAAGCAAAATATATTACTCCTGATTTTGCTATATGATTAAGTAAATTCCAGGCTTGTTCTTCGCTTGCAAATTTTCCGGCAAGATTTATATGTGAAATTTGTCCGCCACCGCATTCTTTATCGAGTTTTGCACCAAGCTTAATTTTTTCGTTCAATGTACATTTTTCCATAAGCGGAATCCATTGATTTGAATAAATAAAGTATTGTTCTTTTTCAGGATATAAAACGCTATCTTTTTGACTTAAAATTATATTCGCACGCTCAGCGGGAATTGCCTCTACGTTTATGCTGTAATCGAAATCATAAGAATCTTTTTGTTCATTTATGGCATTTAAAATTCTTGTTGCAAAATCGAGACCCTCTTGTGAATATGATTTGTTGCCAAATTCATCGGTATCAATAAGTCCGAATTCTGAAATTGCTTCGTACATAGCGGTAATGCCGACTGTATTGTACTGTTTTGCAAGCTCAATTAGACCATGAGTATAGTTTGGAAGCAATCCGTGTGCGATATTTTGCTTGATTACATCTCTTACAACGTCAAGAACTTTTATGCAGTTATCGAGACGGTCTTTAAGAATATTCATAAATTCTTCTTTGTCGCCATTTGCTTCGAGGGCAATTCTTCTTAAGTTTATTGTATTTACTTGAACACTTCCGATAGAAAGAGATGTTCCGCCGACGGAATTTATAAATGCGTCAAGCTTGGAAGTATTGGAAATAAGTCTACAACAATTCGACAAACTTGTAACATCGTTTCCCACATAAAAATTACTATCGTACCATGTCATATTGTGTTTATTACACCATCTGGCAAATTCTTCGTCAACAAATTTTCCGTTTTGAAATAACAACGAATATGTAAGCACCGGAAATGTCATCATTGTTTCTTCTCTTGTTTTCGAAACAACTTCCATAAATACTTTTTGATGTTCAATAATCTGTTCAATGTGGTCTATCACAAACTCTCCGTTAGGGAATTGTCTTCCGCCGAAAAGTTCTGTCAAATAATTTCTATCCATAACGCTTATATTTGAAAATGCACATTCTGTAACACGTAAATATGGCTGATTTAAATCATAAATGAATTTTTGGAAACATTGTCTACGATAATATTCCGGGTCTTTTAAATAGAAATTTTCTTTTACGTCTTTATACCAAAAATAATAAGAATAAAGAAGATAGCTTGGAAGTCCTACCGCTCCGCTACTACGATTTGCTGCCCAGCTAATAAATTCTAAAACATGGTCGTTGAAAGTTGTAAGGTGATTTGGCGCTCCTGTTTTGAATTTATTTATAAAGTAAAGTCCATTTTCTACAAGTTTATCTAAATCGTACGCATAGCAATATGGAGTAAACGATGATGTTGCGGAGTTATGTAAATAAAAACTTCCATTCCATTCACCTTCAAGCCATTTTTCTGCGGTTTCTTGACCGTATTTTTTTGTTAAATCTTCGAATATTTTATTGTACGACAAAAGTTTTGTGTGTGGCTTTACCATATCCGAAAGAAGTGTGCGAACATCATGTGTTGTACTATTTGCGTTCGCATCTATAGTAGTTTCGGCAACAGTAGCTGATTCTATGAAATTATTTATAAAATCAGTAAAATTCAAATTTGAATTTGAAAGTCCGTTCATCATTTCAAATTTTGAGTCGTATTTATTTTTTAATTTTGACATGAATTCTGCAAATGGTTTTAAAAATTTAAGTTTTATTTCCAAGTTCATCTTCTCCTTTTAGTTATTATTTTTGCTCATTAACCCAATTGTTTGCTTCTGTAAAATCAAGATATTTATCATCTATTTTTAAAATCGGAAGTGACATAATATTTGTGGTTTTTAAAATGTCATCTATTTCTTCTTTTGAAGCTATTTTTTCTTGATATTTTATACCTTTATTATTTAATTTGATTTTTAAAATATTACATTTCGGACACTGATCTGCTACATAAACGACTATCTCAGCCATCTTCAAACACTCCTACAACTTCTATGTGTAATTTAATCTTTTGCCACTATATGTGGTACATGATATATATTATATTCCCTATATATAGCGATGTCAAGCCCTTTTTTAAATTTAATCTTGAAAGATTATTACACAAATTTATCGCCAAAATCCGCCTTAAAATATACACAAAAATCGCAAGCCGTTCAGTTTGCATTAAAACATCAGCTCGCAATTATGACTATTTATAATTTACACACAAATTATGTTTATTGTGCGCCTCGACTTACCACTATTACGACTGTTGACCCGTAATCTAATTTATCTCCGACCGAATAATCTCGATATCCCATTACAATACCTTCTTCATATTCCGCACTAAACTCCAAAGTAGAAACCGGAATCAACTTCTCTGCGGTTATCAACGATGACGCCTCAGAAAGTGTCTTACCCTTTATATCAGGTAAAGAACGTTTTTTACTGCCTTTGCTCACAGTAACAGCAATAGTAGAACCTTTATTTATTTCTTCGCCCTGAGATGGAGATTGAGAAATAATACAGCCTTCGCTTATATTATCACTGAAATCCTCAGAAAGAAGCACAAGCCTATATTCCAAAAATTGGTCTTGCTGTAGCTTTTTATAATTTTTTTCAATTAAATTCGGAACTATTATTTTTTCACTTTTTTGCTGTTCGCTTATATCTTCAACAGCTTTATCCTGATCCGAATCATTACTTTTATTTAACTCTAAATTGCTTTCTTTTGAGGAGGTTTCTTGTGATGTCGAAACCTGAGAACCACCTCTAAGCCAAAACCAATAAACTCCAAAACATGCCAAAAGCACAATTAATGCCAAAATACATGAAATGAACCCTAATGAAACTCCGCCGGAGTTTTTAGATTTTAAATTTTTTTCGTTACGGAGCTTTTTATTGTACTCAAACTCTTCTTCGAAATCCTCTATATCTTGAATTTTTAAGAGAGGCGAATCTGCAAGCTCTACCCTGAAAGCTTCCAATGAAATTGTACGTATATTGGGGTAAACTCTTAGCGCCGAAGCAAGAGAAGACACTACATTCTCCGGCAACGACTCAAGAATATCTTTCGGCATCATAAGCTTATCGTTTTGTTTCCTTTTCAATGCCGAAAGCGGATACTCTCCTGTAAGCACAAAAAACATTGTTGCCGCCAATCCGTAAACATCCGTGCTTTCCGTTGCATCATATTCACTCATATATTGTTCCAATGCACTGCATCCTTCATGAAGTTGACATTCTATGTTTTTACCCGATAACCTCAAGTTTTTTGTGGAAAATCCTGTTAGCTTTAACTTGTTATCATTAGTAACAAAAATATTTTGCGGACAAATACCCAAATGTCTGACTCCGGAAACCTCCATATGACTTAATGAAGATATAAACGGCAAAAATAATTTTCTCGTTTCTCCCCAATTTAAAGTTCCGCCTCTTATCCCCACAAATTCATCAAGTGTGATACCTTCTATATATTCAAAAATAACATAGACCGTACCATTTTGTTCAAAAATATCATAAACCGATATAACAGCATATAAATTTCTTATTCTTGCGACTGATTTGAAATATTTCAAAAAATCAAATTTTAAACTTTTATAAAATCTATCGCAGCCTTTTAAAGATATTACACTTATGTTATCAAAATCTCTTTTGCAAAATTTCGAAGTAAAAAACTCTTTGATATATATTTTTTTCTTCGTTGAATTATCAAAACCTATATATTCGAGACTCTCATTATCCATGTTGATTCCGTTACCCACAATATATCGTTTGGCCAAATCACTTCCGGGTGGAAGAAACATTTTCTTTCTAACTCCGCTTGTATTTTTACCACAATTAGGGCAAATTTCAATATTATCTTCAATTGATTCCATGCAGTGCATACATAAATTCACCATGATTTTAAATCCTCCGAAGTATTTCTGTTTTAAAATAAAAACTCAAAGTCTAACATTATATATTATCAATAATATTATAAATTTTATTTTTGCTTTTTGAGTAAAATTTGTCAATATTATTCTTCAAAAATCTGTATTTCTATAATCATTGTAAATTATATTCGAAACGCCCAAAAGCTTTATGGTACGCTCTGTTTGAGCTCTCAAAATTTCTGTTATGTCTTCATTTGAATCTTGTACCGTCAAAACAAAGCACTTTCTCATTTTATTTCCCAAAAGATTTATTTTATGGAGAATTTTTGCATTATAATAAATCTGAAATCTGTCAAAAATCGCTTTAAGCGGTGCGGGAAATGAAAAATTGTATATCGGGAACGCAAAAATTATAACATCGCTCTCTTTTAAAAATTCATATATATCATCCATATCCCTAAAAATACATTTTAAATTTTTTTTACAAAAGTCACATCCAATACAAGGCTCTACTCTTTTCTCATAAGCGCTTACAAACTTAATTGTTGAATTTTTAAATTTATTTAAAAATTTATAAAGCATTTTCGAAGTTGAACCCTTTTTATTTGCCGAACCAAATAAAATCAAAATTTTCTTATTCACAAAATTTTCTTCAAAGTGTGTCATATTATTTCCTCTTCAACCGTATCTGTTTTCAATTTCTTTTTGATTTGGCTTCTGTTTAAATAAACATTCTGTATTATTCCCACCGCAAAATACAGGCACGCCGCAGAGGACCCACCGGCGCTAAAAAACGGAAGCGTAACACCCATAACCGGCAATATACTTAAACACATTCCGAGATTAAATATTGTTTGAAACATAATCAAACCCAAGAAACCGGAGCATATTAAAAATCCCTCAGTTGTATTTGACTTTAACGCTATTATACCGATTCTTAAAATTATAAAAAATAATATTAAAACTATTGATATACATCCGATAAACCCGAGCTCTTCTCCCGCAACTGAAAAAATAAAATCACTTTCTTGAATCGGAACTACTCCATTTTCTACTCTCCAACCACGAAAAAGCCCTTGCCCGAAAATTCCTCCCGAACCTATCGACAATTTGCCTTGAATTTGTTGATAACCCATATTAAGCGGGTCAGCTTCAGGATTCATTTGGCATAAAATTCTTTGTTTTTGATAGTCAGCCAGAACAAAGTTCCAAGCTATCGGGATAAACAAAACTCCTAAAACAATCGCCAAAACGAAATATCTTAATTTTATCCCGGAGGTAAATGCCATCGTAAAAGCTATACACAAAAACATTATCGCCGCACCATCATCACCCTGAAAATGTGTTAAAACAACAGGTATTAACGCATGACCGACCAAAAACATTATGCTTTTAAAATCATCGAGTTTCATGTTCTTTTTTAAATAAGATATATGGCTTGAAAAAGTGAGTATAAATCCGATTTTTACTAATTCCGACGGCTGAAAAGTTATTCCGCCGGGTAGTTTTATCCAAGCTCTTGCATTAACTCCCATCGAGCCTTCAACTGCAACTCCTGCAAAAAATGTATATACTATCAATCCTATGCAAACTATTCCTATCCATTTTGAATATTTCAAAATATATCTATAGTCCAACATCTGCATAAATCCTGCGGCTAAAATCCCTATCAAAACCGACAAGGCCTGTGTGGGTAAAAAATTAATACCGCTTCTTGATACACTCCCTACAAGCAACAAACTGTATACTGCAGATGCCGATACCAGTGTCCACAAAATTTTATCACTATATTTTACACAGTTTCTCAAAGATTTGAATATAGTTTTTATAACCATCACACCTACATTTTTTTAATTCAAATTATAAAATCTATTTATAAAAAATGTTCCGAAAAATATTATCGAAGAAATAAGTACTATTGTTGCTCCCGCAGAAGTTCCTATATAGTAGGAAAGTACCAACCCACAAATTCCGGAAAAAAGCGAAAACAATACCGAAACAATATGATACGCTCTCATAGATTTTACGATATTTTTTGCCGCCGCTGCCGGTAAAATTAACAACGAATTTATTATTAACATTCCTACCCATTTTATAGATACTGTTACTATTAGAGCTATAAGAACAGCGAACAAATTCTTATAAAGCTTTACGTTTATTCTTTTGCTTTTAGCCATATCTGCGCTTAAACTCGCCAGCATTAATTTATTAAACGAAATAACCCACACAGATATTACAACTAAAAATATAGCCGCTAAAACAAAAATTTCATTTTTTGTTATAGACAAAATATCGCCGACTAGATACCCTGAATACTTAGAAAATCCTCCGTTTGCAGATAAAATTACTATTCCGACCGCTATCCCAGCCGAAGAAAACACTCCTATTATCGTATCCGACGACGAAACATCCGATTCTATTATACTAGCTATACCTATTGCGAATAAAATTGCAAAAGCTAACATCGAAACAGCATAATTTTCTATTCCAAGCATAACCCCAATCGCTATACCCGTTAACGCACAGTGTCCCATTGCATCCGAAAAAAATGACATTTTATTATTAACTATCATCGTTCCGACTAATCCAAAAAGCGGTGCCGCTAAAATTATAGCAATTAAAGCGTTTTTCATAAATGTATATTCTACCCATGAAAACGGCAATATATTTTCCATTACGCTATATATCATTTCCATATTTTATCACCGCCTGTTAAATCCATGCCGAATATTTCTTGCACTTTCTGACTTTTTGATAAATTTTCGGCTTTATCTATTTCTAAAACAGTATGATTTATTAGCGCATAGGAATTAGCGTACTTTACAACATGTCCTAAATCGTGCGAAACAAGTATTATCGGCATATGATATTCTTCTCTCATGGATTCAATAATGCTATAAAACGTACTTGTGCCTTTTCTGTCTACCGCAGAAACCGGTTCGTCTAATATTAATATATCGGGACGAGGTTCAAGCGCAGAAGCTAACAATACTCTCTGAAGTTCTCCGCCGGAAAGTCTACCGATAGATTTATTTATATGATTTTGAGCGCCTACTCTTTCTAAAATTTCGAGCGCTTTTTTCCTTTGTTTTGATTTATGACCAAACCACACAGGAAAATTCGTAAGATTTGCGCTCAAAAAATCGAGAACTGTTATCGGAGTGTTTTTATCAAAACCTAATCTTTGCGGTACATAGCCTATTTTAGGATTTGGAATTTTAACGCCATTTGAATCAAAAAAACCTATCGTACCGCTATAATCCACTCCGCCTAATATTGCTTTTAAAAACGTAGTTTTCCCGGCGCCGTTTTTACCTATTAACGCTAATGTTTCACCATGATTCGCAGTTAAAGTAACGTTATCGAGAATTATATTTCCTCCACGCTTTACCCTAAGATTTTTAATTTTTACGCTACAATGGCATTTACTCATTTTTTATATATCCTTTACTTTAATTAAGAACAGATACTAAAACTTCCATATTTTTTCTCATCGCTTGAATATAAGCATCTTTTGATTTTTCGCCTGTTACAGCAGGGTCGAGTGTATGAACCGGAACTTTTGTTTCGCTAGACACAACGTCGGCTATTTTGCTTGAATATTGTGGTTCTACAAACAGTGCTGCAACGTTATTATTTTTTATAGTTTCTATTGTTTCGGAAATTTCTTTTGCGCTAGGTTCGGTTTCGGGTTCTTGATTTAAAACAGTTACTATATTTAAGCCAAATTCTTTTGCGAAATACGGAAATGCTTCGTGAAAAGTTACTATGTTTTTGTTTTTTACATTATCTATTTTAGAGTGCATTTCAGATTTTAAATCAGATAACTTATTTATATATTCTTCAGCATTTTCTTTGTATTTAGCACTGTTTTTATCGTCTAAACTTATAAGCCCGTCTCTTATATTTTCAACTTGCTTAATATAATTACTTATCGAAACCCATGTGTGCGGATTTGTACCGCAATGTTCGTGCTCATGCTCGATGTGTTCTTCCTCTTCCTCATCTTCATGATGATGGTGGCAGTCCTCGTCTATTACATCTATGCCTTTTCCGGAATCGATAATTTTTAAATTTGGGCATTGCAACGTTACTTTTTCTAAAAACGATTCCATGCCGTTACCGTTTATAATAAAAGCGTCTGATTTTTCGATATTTTTTAAGTCATCAGGCTGTACTTTGTAGTCGTGCAAGCAACCTTTATGGTTCTCGGACATATTTAAAACTTCTACGTCGTCTATTCCGTCGGTTAAATTCAACGCCATTATGTAAACAGGATAGCAAGATGTTACTATCTTAGTTTTTTTCGGTTCTTCTTTTCTGCAACCGCATAGAACTGAACAAATAAATATTAATAAAGTGCATAAACTTAATAACTTCCTGGATTTTAAACGCAAATGAAACTCCTCCAAAAACATTAATCTATAATGATAATTATTATACTATATAGCTCGGCTATTTAACAGTTATATAGTCTTTAAATTTTTCAAAAATTTTTTCGCCTATTCCCTTTACGTTCAGGATTTCTTCTTTGCTAGAAAATCCGCCGTGCGTTTTTCGATACTCAATTATACGCTCTGCTATCTTCGGGCCAACTCCCGTTAATTCCGTAAGTTCGTCTTTTGATGCTGTATTTATATTTATCAAACCGGATTTATTTTTTTCATTTTCTGTATCTTCTTTTTTGTTTTCCTCGTCAGACGTATCTTGATTTTTGACTATGTCACCGGAAATTTGTATATTTTCCGAAACAGGAGGAACGAAAAAAGCGTTGTAACCTATTAAAATAGCAAACATAATAATTGCCGTGATTATCAAAATTTTTTCGGAGTTATCTGAATCGTTTTTTTCGCTTTCTTGCAAATTAATATCTTTATTCACCTATATCCTCCTAATTTATAATAATAAAATAGTATCAAAATCGACAACTTTTGGCAAAAAACATCTTCACTCGAATTTTTCGAATGAAGATTTATTAATCACTATAAAATTATGCAGATTAAACCATTACAGCCTTCGTTTATTACTCTTTCAACAGTCTCTTTTATCTTACATCTAGCGTCCATCGGCATGCGATAAAGCTTATTATGCAACCCTTCGTTTACGAGTTCGTGGAGCGATTTTCCGAAAATATTCGACTCCCAAATTTTAGACGGATTTTCTTCGAATTCTTTGAGTAGATAATTAACAAGCTCTTCGGATTGTTGCTCAGAACCTACAATCGGAGTGACTTCCGTTTGAATTTTTGTCTTTAAAAGGTGAATTGATGGTGCAGACGCTCTTAACCTTATACCATATTTTCCATTTTGCTTTATTATCTCAGGTTCATCTAAATGCAGTTCGTTCATCGACGGCATGACTATTCCATAACCGTTTTCGTCTACTTCATCGTAAGCGTCTGCGATTTTTTGATATTTTTCTTTTAGTTTTGCAAGATCCATCATAGATTCCATTAAATCGCATTCGTCTTTAATATCTATCCCTGTCTTTTCTCCCATTACTTTATAAAAAAGTCCCGGATTAATTGAAAGATTTATCCTAGCACTACCTACGCCTAAATTTATCGACGATATATTACAATCCGTCAAGTATTCACAATCTTTCAAGGAATCGACAAATGATTTAACTTCGCTTATCTTTTTTATACTACTCGCACATCTTTTTATAGAATTGTATATCGAACTTCTGAGCCAATGGTCTTTCTCTAAAGAAGACACCCAACCCGGCATATCAATTTTTATTTCTTTTATAGGAAATTCAAACAAAATTTCTGCGAGTATTCTTTTTATCTCGTTTTCATTAAGAGCTGAACAATTTACAGGCACAACAGGAACGTTATATTTTTCCGAAAGTAAATTTGCAAGATTCTTACATTCTTCCGAATATGGCTCTGTACTGTTCAATAAAACTATAAATGGTTTTTTTATCTCTTTAAGTTCATTTATAACTCTACCTTCGGCCTCTTCGTATTCACTTCTGTCTATCTCGCTTATACTACCGTCGGTGGTTATTACAAGTCCTATTGTAGAATGGTCGGTTATTACCTTTTTTGTGCCGATTTCTGCCGCCATATTAAACGGTATTTCTTCGTCAAACCAAGGCGTCATTACCATTCGTGGTTGGTCGTTTTCTATGTATCCAAGCGAACTCGGAACAATATATCCAACGCAATCAATCATTCTTGCATTAAAACTTGCCGAGCCGTCTATATCAACTTTTGCGGCATCTTCGGGAATAAATTTCGGCTCTGTTGTCATTATAGTTTTACCTGCTGCAGATTGCGGTAATTCGTCAACAGCTCGTTCTTTTTGGTTTTCGTCCAAAATATTCGGTATAACTATTGTATCCATAAATTTTTTGATGAATGTTGATTTTCCTGACCTGACAGGTCCCACAACACCTATATATATATCGCCATTCGTTCTTTCTGATATATCTTTGTATATATTACGTTCTTCCAAGATTTTTCCTCCAAAATTATAAAAAATAATTTTATTTTTTAGCTGTTTAATTTATTGTCTGAGAGGAATTAATATCATTCCGTCAGTTTGTATAACATCTTCCTCTATATCGTTTTCTGATTTAATTGCATTTACGGAAGTATAATACTTTCTCGCTATATCCCAAATCTTTTCTCCATCGGAAGCGTAATAAATCATCAGATTCGCTGTACAATCTTTGTCTTGCAGTTTTAATCCTTCGGAACTAACAGACTTAACCATACTATATTTTTCGTTTGAATATAAAGCTGTTCTAATTTCAAAGTTAACTTTAACGTCTATCTTTCCGTCTTTAGGAATCGTGTATCCTATCGACTTAGGAACAATATTTATTTCAGAGTTAAATTCTTCGGTTTTTAAATTTAAGTCTTTGAGTGGCTTTTCATTTATAAATTCAACTATACGTTCAACATAAAACGGTATATTTTCTGCGTCTAAAGCAAGCACGCACAAATTTATTTTTCCTTTTAATTCAAGTTTATCTTTATTTTGCAATTTAGCCGAACATACATCGCTCCAAACATCTACTATTTTAGAAACTTCTTGTTCCGGAATTTTAACTGAAAATTTAGAACTAAAACTATCTGATAAATTATCCGATAAATTACTCAAACTAAAAGGCTCTGACATAAGCGTTAAATCATATTCCGTAGAGTATGCATCCGAAACAATTTTAACTTTCTTTTCTCTGTAAGCCATAACCGTCATAGCAATACGAATTTCCGAAGATATTGATTTTTTTGAATTTTCATCAAGTCCTTCAGATATTATTTGCTCTTCGTGACCTAATATTTCGCCATTCATAACAAATTTACTTGTTTCATCAATTCCGGGAATATCTACTATTTGGCTAACAGGGAAAGTATATTCAACCGTTTGAGTGCTACCGGTTTCAATATTATCAATATACAAAAGTTTTAATATTGCTTCGCCTTTAACTAAAATTTTATTCGGCATAAGTTTGTAATCGTTCAATGTTAGAAACATGTTTGTTCTAATTATAAGTTCCGGCGAGGGTTTTGCGCCGTCGAATTCTAAATTTTCTGTAACTGAAAATTGTTGCTGACCTATGCCTATGAGGTCACTTGCTTTTATATTTTCAAGTTTTTGTTGTATGTCTTTTCCGCTTATAAAACTTGAAATTTCTTGTGTATTTTTACTAAATACAGTCGCACAAACAGATATCGCACCATGTATATCAATTTTTCTCTGACTGACAGCTCTGCAATTTATGTATTCAACACGAGCATTTGTAAGGGCGAACGCATCTTGCGGAGTGCATTTTATATCTACGGATGACGAAAATGGCATTGAATTTTCATAACACCTAACTTTCATTGACTCAGAATCCGTATAAATCACTCTTATTATTGCGTTACCATCTATATTTAACCTGTCACCGGATATACTCCTTGAGGTTATATTAGGACAAATTTGGCACTTCAGCACACGCTGTATATCCGGGCAATAATCCGGAAGCGAAAAATCAATATCAATCGGTATTTCGTTGCATCCTTCGAACTCTATTTTTCGAACCGATAAACTGTCTTTACTTATATCGTAGTTCAATTTTAACCTCTCCTTGTTTCGCTTAATGCTTGATTAATTCTTGCGGTATTACAACATTATTCATTTTTACAGAGATTTATTACTTAATCTAAGTCAAATCACTAATTATTTGTACTTAATTGTTTCCCTTGCGAATTTATTGAATAATTTTCTTTGTATATGAGTTGAGAGATAGGCACTATCTCATAGCCCTCGCTTTTTATTGTATCTATAATTTTCGGAAGAGCTGAAGGCGTGTTTTTGGCTCCGTTGTGCATTAAAATTATAGAACCGGGCTTTATTTTGCTTTTTATTCGTTTAATCATATCCTCAGGAGTAGGGTCTTTCCAGTCCAAACTGTCAACATCCCACTGTATGCAGTGCATATTCAGCTCATTTGTACTTTCAACCACACAATTGTTGTAATCTCCGTACGGAGGTCTAAACAAAATAGGTCTAGGTGCACCGGCGGCTTCTATTTTTTTATTACAATCTTCAATTTGAGCAATAACTTTACTTTTTTCAAGTTTTGGTAAATGAGGATGCGTATCGGAATGATTTCCTACATCATGACCCGCTTCGAAAATCGCTTTTACGGATTCGGGATATTTTTCTGCCCAAAATCCAACTAGAAAAAATGTCGCTTTAACACCTTTGTCAGCTAATATATCTATAAGTGTTTGAGTTTGCTCATTTCCCCAAGCGGCGTCAAATGAAATACTGACAACTTTTTCTTTTTTATCAACACAATAGATTGGCAACTTTCGGTCTTTTGCGAAAAAAATATTATTTTGTAAAGTTAATGCACCCGTTAAAAAAATTGTCACAAAACACCCGACTATGATCATTAACCTTTTTCTGTTAATAACAAAAACTTTCATGCAATAAATCCTCCTTTGTAAGAATTTATATGCACAAAAGCTTTATTTTAGAATGAATATTTTGTGTTTTGTTACTAAACTAATAGATTAAAAAGTTTTATATTAATAGTTCATCAAGTCAGAAACATTTTCCGTATACTCAGAATCATCGCTTCCATTTTCTCTAGGTAATAAAAATTCTTTTATTTCATCTTTCCATATATATCCTGCTATTCCACCCGCTACAAATGGCAAAACAACACCTGCACTCATAGCAACTTTTCCATAGTTATTTTTGAGCCAATTAAATGCTGTGGTTCCTGCTTTACTTAATTTTGTACCATATTTTTTGTAATCCACACCTCCCGAAACATTCTCTAATGCTTCAGCGTTGAGTTCACCTTTTTCTGAAACAACTGTTTTTAAAAATTCTTTGTCTGTCCCAGTTAAATTTTCAAGCGCTTGTTGCACGTCCTTTGGTAAATTTTGTTCTGCCATAGATATCAAATCCTTTCCGGTCTTATTTTATAGATATAGCATAAAACTATTCGCTATACTTAAGATTATATATCTATATTTATCTGCTACCAACACTTTTTGATAAAAAAATTAATATATTATTTTAAAATATGCAAATCACACAATTTCTATTCTATCAAACAAACGGCTTGAGCGGAAGCGCCTTCGCTTCGTCCCGTAAATCCTAGCTTTTCTTCGGTAGTTGCTTTTACGCTAACATTGTCTACGCTTATATTACAAGCTTCAGCAATATTTTGCTGCATTTCCAATGTATAGCCGCTTATTTTGGGTTTTTGCATAATTAAAGTCGAATCGATATTCAATATTTTATAACCGCTATCGTAAATCTTTTCGCAAACCTTTTTTAAAAGATAAATACTACTTATACCTTTATAAGTCATATCATTATCCGGAAATAATTTTCCTATATCTCCAAGAGCAGCAGCTCCCAGCAAAGAATCTATTATAGCGTGAACCAAAACATCAGCGTCGGAGTGACCCGAAAGCCCGAAATCGCTCTCTATTTTCACTCCGCCCAAAATTAATTCTCTATCTTTGTCTATTTTATGAACATCATACCCTTGACCGATTCGCATATACTCAAATTTCCTCTACATAATTTATATTTTAAAAAGTTTAATCGCAGTTTCTTTTGTGGTTTCCAGCACTTCATCGACGCTAATTCCTTTTATTTCCGCTATTTTTTCGGCAGTATATTTAATTAAATCAGAAGTGCAACGTTTACCCCTAAACGGAGTTGGAGACATATATGGAGCGTCTGTTTCTAAAACAATCTTTTCGAGGCTGATATTTTTAACAACATCAATTATAGTTTTTGCATTTTTAAAAGTAACTACTCCGCCAACTCCGATATACATTCCTAATTTTATAACTTCATTTGCCATTTCTAAACTTCCCGAAAAACAATGAATAACGCCTTTTGGAGAATATTTTTTCAAAATTTGCATTGTATCTGCGTGTGCTTCTCTATCATGCACAGTTATGGGAAGTCCTAATTCATTAGCTAGTTCAATTTGATTTTCAAAAATATGTTTTTGAAGTTCTTTATTATCATTTTTAAAATGATAGTCAAGTCCAATTTCTCCGACAGCAACAACGTTTTTATTATTTAAAATCAAATTTCTTAATTTACTTATTAGATCTTCGCAATCGCAAAAATCATCTAAATTTTCGGGATGAATACCCAACGCAGGATAAATAAAATCCCATTTTTTTGCCAGCTCCAACACTTTTTCAGACGATTTTATATCTGTTCCTGCGTTTATAATTCCGCAAACATTATTATTTTTCAATGAATTTAAAACTTCTTCTCTATCGATTTCAAAAGCTTCGTCATCGTAATGAGCATGTGTATCAAAAATCATGTTTTCATTAAGCACCATTATCTTATTCCACTTCCCGGTGTCATTCCGTCCACAAATATAACTTTAACTTGATTTTCTTCGCAAGTAGCCGCTAAAATCATTCCGTTGCTCTCTACTCCGCAAAGTTTTGCCGGTTTTAAGTTTGAAACCAATATTACGTTATGACCTATTAATTCCTCAGGAGTGTAATATGGAGAAATTCCGGAAACAACTACTCTATCATTCGTTCCGTCATCGAGTAATAATTTTAATAATTTTTTCGATTTTTTTACAGGTTCACATTCTTTAATTTTCGCAACTATAAGTTTTACTTTCGCAAAATCTTCAATATCTATCAAACAGTTTTCAGGTGCATCTTCTTTCGGTTTTTCTTCGGTTTTTACAGCTGTTCCGATTTCTTCTTTTGGTTTATTATTAACTTCTTGATTATTCATATTTTCAAGTTCCTCCAGTTCTTCATTTAAATCAAGCCTTTTAAAAAGCATTTCGCCAACGTTTATTTTTAAATTTTTATCTAAAACTCCCCAAATATTTGATTTTCCCCAAGAGCATTGTTCTTCTGTTGCATTTATTTGATTTTGTATTTTTTTAGCGGTTTCCGGAATAAAAGGAGCTATCAAAATTGATATAATTCTCAAGCACTCACATAAATTATAAAGAACCGTTGCGAGTCTTGGATAATCTTTTTCATCTTTTCCTAATTTCCACGGCATTGTTTCGTCTATATATTTATTACATTTAGAAATCAAAAGCCAAACGCTCGAAAGTGCCAACGAAAATTTATATTTATCCATTTTATTCTCATAATTGCTTCTTAAAGATTTAGCAAAATTAATAAGTTCGCTATCTATTCCGCTAGATACCCTATCTTTCGGTAATGTTCCTCCAAAATATTTATTTATCATGGAAGTGGTTCTTGAAAGTAAATTTCCGAGGTCGTTTACTAAATCGAAATTTATTCTTTTGATTAATCCTTCGTTTGTATAGTATCCATCTGAACCAAAAGAAAATTCTCTTAAAAGGAAATATCTTATTGCGTCTTTGCCGTATCTTGAACAAAGTATTCTAGGGTCAACCACATTTCCTTTGGATTTTGACATCTTGGAGCCGTCGCCAAATAATATCCATCCGTGCCCAAATACTTGCTTCGGAAGCGGTAAATCGAGCGCCATTAATATCGCAGGCCAAATTATAATATGAAATCTCGTTATTTCTTTTCCGACAAAATGAACGTCCGCAGGCCAATATTTCTTAAAATTTGAGTCATCATCACTTCCATACCCAAGTGCGGTTATATAGTTCGTTAAAGCATCAAGCCAAACATATACAACATGTTTGGGGTCAAAATCTACTGGAATTCCCCAACTAAAACTCGTCCTAGTTACGCAAAGATCTTCCAAACCATTTTCGAAAAATTGCGTCATTTCATTTTTTCTGCCTTCGGGTTCTATGAACGACGGGTGAGAATTATAGTATTCGATTAATTTGTCTGCATATTTAGAAAGTTTGAAAAAATACGCTTCTTCTTCTACCCAATGAACTTCCCTTCCGCAATCCGGACATTTTCCGTCTTTTAATTGTGTATCCGTAAAAAACGCTTCATCGGGCGTACAATACCAGCCTTGATATTTTCCTTTATATATATCGCCTTTGTCGTATAATTTTTTGAAAATTTTCTTGACAGCTTCTTCGTGATAATTATCTGTAGTTCTTATAAATTTATCGTAAGATATACCAAGCGTTTCCCAAATTTTTTTGAATTTTTCAACAATATTATCAACGTATTCTTTCGGAGTTTTATTAACTTTTTTGGCATTAATTTCAATTTTTTGCCCATGCTCATCCGTACCGGTTAAAAACATTACGTCATAACCCTGCGCACGCTTATATCTTCCAGATCGGAAGAGCACACGTCTGAACTCCAGTCAC
>CAMJYS010000002.1 GCA_946410005.1 uncultured Clostridia bacterium
GCAGCAGGATTTGATATAAAAACTCAAAATATTGATAAATTAAAGCAAGCAATCAGGGAATTGTGCAAGAAAACAGATATTCCTTCGCCAATAATAAATATAAGTGCTAAATTAAATCCCTTGGTGATTTCCAAAAGAATTCTTGACGATTTGGCAATATTAAAACCTTTCGGTGCAGGAAATCCGGAACCGGTTTTTGGCGTATTTAATATGACAATTAAAAAAATATATTCAATTGGTCAGGGAAAACATATTAAGATAACCATGTCTAGAATTAGTAACGAAAATAATAATTTTGAAATGGAGGCATTGTATTTCGGAAAATCTAAGAGTGATTTTTTATATCGTGAAGGTGATATAGTAGATATAGCCGTAACATTCAGTAAAAATGAGTTTCATGGTATTGTGAATTTATCCATTCAAATTGTGGATATTAAACTTTCGAGTGTTGATTTAGAAACTATAATAAAAGAAAAGAAAATTTATAAAAGCTTTTACAGGGACGGAATTTTAAAAGGTTTAGATATACCTATAGAAAATGTTATTCCCAATCATGAAGATTTTATAAAATTGTATAAATATTTCAAAAAAGAAGAAAATAATTTTTTAAGAACAGATGTAATAAACTATAGAGTTTACGGTGGAAAAGAGAGTACGCTTAAAATATATTTTGCCATAGATGCTATGGAGGAACTTGGAGTGGCTACCGTATTCAGAAGTTCTGATGAGTATCGTATTAATATAAATAAAGTAAATAAAAAAGTTGATATCTTAGATTCTGTTACTTTAAAACGTATAAAGGATTTTTAAAAGAGAGGTTATCTTATGAAAGATATTATGAAGAATTATCATACGTTTGATGAGTTAATTAAGCTCATAAACGCTAGCGGTAAAGCATATAATATTGAACTTATAAATAAAGCATATGATGTCGCATATAATGCTCATAAGGGTCAAAAAAGGGTATCGGGGTTGGACTACATATATCACCCAATATCTGTCGCATACATACTGGTAGAAATGGGAATGGATAGTGCGTCTGTAGTAGCGGCTATTTTGCACGATGTTATAGAAGATACAAAAGTAACGCAAAATGATTTAAAACAGATGTTCGGTAAAGAAATAGCAACATTAGTCGAAGGTGTAACAAAATTCAAGAAAATTCCTTCTTCGTCTCGTGAGGAACAGCAAGCTGAAGATATTAAAAAAGTTTTGCGTGCCACTTCTCATGATTTAAGAGTGATTATGATAAAACTTGCGGATAGGTTGCAAAACATGAGAACTATAGATTGTATGGACCCACAAAAAAAGAGGGAAAAATCTTTACAAAATATGGAGGTTTATGCGCCCATTGCTCATAGATTGGGTATCAGAACGATAAAAGATGAACTGGAAGATATATCGCTTAGATGCTTGGATCCAATAGCTTGTGAAGAAATCGAGAGTTCATTAGCTCTAAGAAAAGACGATAGAGAAAAATTTATAAATTTAATACAAAAAAGAATTGCTGACAGAATTCAAAAATTTGTTCCGGATATTTATATAGAGGGAAGAGTAAAAAGCATAAATGAGATTTACAAAAAGATGTTTATGAAAGGTAAATCAATGGACCAGATTTACGATATTTATGCTGTTCGTGTAATAGTCAATACAATACAAGATTGTTATTACGTTTTCGGAATAATGCATGATATGTTTCAGCCTATTCCGAGTAGATTTAAAGATTATATTGCCACTCCGAAAAAAAATATGTATCAATCATTACATACAACTGTTTTGAGCAGAGAAGGCATACCGTTTGAAATTCAGATAAGAACTTGGGAAATGCATAGAACAGCCGAATATGGCATTGCGGCTCATTGGAAATATAAATTGAAGGTCGAGGAAAACGATAATTCATTGATAGGACCGATGTCTTGGGTAAGAAAGCTTATAGATAACCACAGAGATTCCGATGATGTAACAGACGTTGTTAATAATATAAAATCAGATTTGATACCTAAAGAAATTTTTGTTTTAACACCTCGAAGTGATGTCATAAGTTTGCCAGCGGGTTCCACAGTTGTAGATTTTGCATATGCCATACATACGGATTTGGGTAATACTATGGTAGGGGCAAACGTAAATAAAAAACTTGTTCCTGTGAATTATATTTTAAAAACAGGGGAAATAGTTGAGATATTAAGGAGCAAAGACCCAAATAAGGGGCCGGCAAGAAATTGGTTTAGATTTGTAAAAACTAGTGAAGCCAGAAATAAAATAAAACAATGGTTTAAAAAAGAAAAACATTCTGAAAATGTTGCCGAAGGAAAGCTTGAAGTAAAAATTGAACTTGAAAAAAATAATATTTTTATTTCTGAATCTGAATATAATAAATTTTTTGAATCGGAATTAAAAAAGAATCAATGTAATAATATGGACGATTTTTTTGCTGCTATAGGTTATGGCGGAATACAGCTGTGGAAAATAATGCCAAGATTAAACAATGAATACTTAAGAAGAAAACGCAAAGGAAATCAAAATTTAAAAAACTCTTTTGAAGATGTTTTTCAAAATACAGATAATCCTTGTAGTAGAGCCGGTTGTGTAAAATTAAACAAAGCCTTGAATTTTGACATTAAATTTTCAAGATGTTGTGGACCAATTCCCGGAGACGAAATTATAGGATTTATAACAAATAAAAATATGATTTCTATACATCGGTGTAATTGCAGTTATGTTAAAAATCATATTTATAAACCTGATAATTCCGGTAAGTGGGTACAAGCATATTGGAATGAGATAATGACAGCATTATTCGAAACTACAATAGAAATAACATCACAAAAAAATGAATATCTTTTGTCTGAAATAATAAATAAAATTCTTTCTATGAAACTAAAAGTAATATCTTTCAGTTCAAATACAATAATAGATAATAGATTTATTTTAAAGTTAACATTAAATGTAAGAGGTACGGAGCATCTGATGCATGTTATAGAAAATCTAGAAAAAATTCGTGGAATAATAGGAATAAGAAGAATTTAAAAATATCAAATTTTAGTTATATTACATACAATAATTTTATAAAAATAAAAAACATAAAAATTTGTATTTTATATTACTTTTGTGTATAATTGAGCTTGATAACTATTTTATAAAGGGGTTGAGTTTTATGGGTATTTTAAATGATCTTGAGGAAATCGTTGTAAAAGTAAAAGCCGCAACAACTGCATTTGGTGAAAAAGCAGGTCAGTATGTTGATATTTCAAAACTTAAGTTTAAACTTATAGAATTAAAGAGTGATTTAAAATCTGAGTTTGAAAACCTTGGTAAAATTACATACGAAAATAGCAAAAACGATGTAGAAGATAGTTCTAATATTACGGTTTGTGTAGCGCAAATAGATAACCTCAAATTGCAAATCGAAGAATTAGAACGTCAAATGGCCGCGATGAAGAATAAAGTTATTTGTCATGCTTGCCGTAGTCAAAACGAAATCGGTGCGGTGTATTGCACAAAATGCGGAGAAAAAATTTCTGATGTAATCGAAACAACCGAAGCATCATCTGCAGAAGACGATTTCTTAGATTTCGAAGAATAAAAAAATTTACCGCTTTGAGATAATTTTTTCAAAGCGGATTTTTATTGCGTTAAAAGGCAAAATGTACAATTTTTTGACGATATTTCTGTGTTTATGTATAATATATTCGAATATAAAATATAGGAGGAATTCGGCATGACATTAAAGCAGGAGTTTGAAAAGGCATACAAAACATGGGAAGCAAATGAAAAAAAGCTTGGGGTTACAAAAGAAAATTACAAAAAATTGTATTTAGGAATGGAAAGTCTAAAAAAAGATTTGTATAGTTTTGCAAATAGATTTGAAAAAAATTTTATTCAAGCAGAAAAAATGACAGATAAAATGGCAAATAATATATATAATGATATACGAGATAATTTGGTAGGAAAAATCGTAAAAGCTAAAAGTTTTATTGATGTAGACGAGAAGAAATGGGAAGATAAAGAAATTTGCGTGCCAGATTCTCTTGAAGCTATAGATATTTTAAAAATCGAATGTGATGAGTTGAAACTTTCTTTCGAAAATTCAAAAAATTTATCGGATTTTTTTGAGAAAGCAATGAGTAAGCTTTATAATTCTATGCCGACAAATTTATTGATCAAATATCAAGTTGCTAACGTCATACGTGCTCTATCGATTTTTATTTTTAGCGTTTTTAAAATTATGCATAGTAAATTAGTAATTGCAGAAAAAATATCAGAAAAAGATGAAAAATATTTTTATGATGAGAATGATAGTAATTTTGTTTCTAAAGCAATAAGGTATTTGTTTCCAAATTATTGGAGTGCAAGAGCTCAAGAATACGACAAACACACTATCGAACTGGTAAAAGGTGATGTTAAAATATTTCCTCAAGGTAAACCTTTGCCAAGAGAGGTTAAGCAAGCGGGAGTAGGTGATTGTTATTTAATGGCGGCATTAATAGCTTTAGCTAAAAAAGAACCTCAAACCATAATAGATTGTTTTGTCCAAGGTCTTGATAAAATAGAAAATGAAGAAAATATAGACATAAGATTTTTCCGTATAAAAGAACATCTGTATGTAACTGTCCCTGTAATAATAACGGTAAATAAGAAAAAAGTTATTATGCCACAGTATATCAAAGATGGTGCTTTGTGGCCTAAATTAATTGAGAAAGCATACGAGATCTATAGAAAGAAAGGATATGGATTTTTTGAGGTTAAACAAGAAAAATTAGACGGAGGAGAAAGTAGATGGCCTATGTTCGCAATTACTGGAAAAATGCCAAAAATTCTTAGTTATACAAAAAAAGATATAATATCTAAAATAAAATCGAAGTTAGAAAAATCCAAATCATTAACTTGTGGTTTTAAAAAGAAATTTGAAATCACAGACGTAAAAAGCAAAGAAAAAATTCAAATGTATAACAATCACGCATATGCGATTGTCGGAATTGGTAAGGCGGATAAAAAAAGGAAAATAGAAGAAGATTATATTAGACTTATTGAACCTAATAAAGTTGCAGGTAGAGATCCAAAATATAATAATAATAAAAATAAAGAAGGCGGACATATTGCTATAAGCTTTAAAGATTTTGAAGATAACTATCGCGATATAAGTTATACAACAAACAAAAGCTATTAATTATTTACAAAAAACATTTTTGCGATAAAAAGCAAGAATGTTTTTCTAAATTCTTGAAATGATTGTTTTCTAAAACTATAATATATATAAGCTAAGCTTCGAAAAGTTTTAGAAAGGAAAGTATTTTATGTCAACTGATTATAACAGCACTTTGAATTTACCCAAAACTGATTTTCCTATGAGGGCAAGTTTGCCGGAAAACGAACCCGGTACACTTGAATATTGGGAAGAAAGCAGAATTTATGAAAAAATAATGAAAAATAATAAAGAAAAACAGCACTATATTGTTCACGACGGTCCTCCATATGCAAACGGAGATATACATTTAGGCCATGCTTTGAACAAAGTTTTGAAAGACATTATTGTAAAATTTAAAAACATGAACGGCTTTAAAGCTCCGTTTGTTCCCGGTTGGGATACACATGGACTTCCGACTGAAATAAAAGCCAGAACTAAATTTGGCGCCGAAAAATCAAAATTAATGTCCGATATAGAACTCAGAAATTTATGCAAAGAGTTCGCTAGCGATTATGTAGAAAAACAAAAAAGAGAATTCAAAAGACTCGGAGTTATTGGGAACTGGGATGAGCCATATATCACTCTTTTGCCCGAATACGAAGCTGAGCAAATAAGGATATTTGCAAAAATGGCCGAAAGGGAAGGTACTATTTACAGAGGAATGCGACCGGTTTATTGGTGTCCGTGTTGTGAAACTGCGTTAGCAGAAGCAGAAATAGAGTATCAAAACGATAAATGTTACTCAGTTTATGTAAAATTTGCAGTTTCAGACGACAAAGGTAAACTTAAATCTTTCGGCGTTGATATTTCGAAAGCATATTTCGTGATTTGGACTACAACTTCGTGGACATTGCCTGGCAACGTAGCGATTTGCGTTGGGCCAAACTTTAAATACGCAGTTATAAAAGCAAACGATGAATTTTATATAGTTTCTGATGAACTAAAGGACAAAGTTATGGCTGCAGGTAAAATTGAAAATTATGAAGTTTTAGGCACTATTGATGGCTCCGATTTAGAATATATGGAAGCAAAACATCCATTTTTAGATAGAAAATCGCTCGTAATAGTTGGCGACCATGTTACAACAGAAAGTGGTACAGGTTGCGTACACACTGCTCCGGGACATGGAATGGAGGACTTTGAAGTTTGCAAAAATTACAAAGATTTACCAGTTATAGTTCCTGTAAATGGAGAAGGAATTTTAACTGAAGAAGCAGGAGAATTTTCCGGACTTAAATTCAGTGAAGCCGGAAAGAAAATTTGCGATAAATTAAAAGAAGATAATTTACTTTTTGCGGTTAAAATTATTGATCACCAATATCCTCATTGTTGGCGTTGTAAATCTGAAATAATTTTTAGGGCTACAAAGCAATGGTTTTGCTCCGTAGAAAATTTCAAAAATGAAGCATTGAAATCTATAGAAACAGTCAATTGGAATCCAAAATGGGGAAAAGACAGAATGATTTCTATGGTAACAGAACGCAAAGATTGGTGTATTTCACGTCAAAGAAAATGGGGCGTACCTATTCCTATTTTCTTCTGCAAAGATTGTGGCGAAGAATTGATTGATAAAGATACAATGATGAATATAGCAGATATCTTCGAAAAAGAAGGTTCAGATTCCTGGTATGTTCATGATGCAAAATACTTTTTACTAAATGGTACATCTTGCAAACACTGCGGAGCTACAAATTTCGAAAAAGAACAGGATATAATGGATGTTTGGTTCGATTCAGGAACATCTCATGCGGCGGTTTGCGATAAAAGAGATGAACTCGATTTCCCTGCGGATTTATATTTAGAAGGAGCGGATCAATACAGAGGTTGGTTCCAATCCTCATTACTCACAAGCGTTGCTTCAAAAGGCTGTGCACCTTATAAAAACATCGTAACTCACGGATGGGTAGTAGATGAAGACGGAAAGAAACAGTCTAAATCGCAAAATAATGGTGTAAGCCCGGAAGAAGTTGTAAAAAAATACGGCGCAGATATTTTAAGACTTTGGGTTTCATCTGCCGATTATCATTCAGATGTAAAAATGTCCACAAATATATTAAAACAACTCAGCGAGGCATATCGTAAAATCAGAAATACCGCAAGATTTATAATGGGTAACTTGTACGATTTTAATCCTGATAAAGATATGATTGAGAATTCAGACGAGCTATTTAGTATAGATAAATGGGCAATCGCAAAGCTTAATGAATTAATCGAAAAAGTAAAAGCTGGATACGAAACATTTGAATTTTATAATGTCTATCACGCAATTCAAAAATTCTGTATAGTGGATATGTCTAACTTTTATCTGGATGTATTGAAAGATCGCTTGTATGTCGAGAAAAAAGATGGAATTAAACGCCGTACAGCACAAACTACGATTTATATTATTTTAAGTACATTAGTAAAAATGATTGCACCAATTCTTTCGTATACAGCGGAAGAAATTTGGAAATACATGCCGCATAAAACTTCTGATAATTTAGAAAGTGTATTCCTAAATGATATGCAAAAAATTATAGAGATAAATATTTCAAGCGAGTTCATAAGTTGTTGGGATAGAATACAAAAAATCAGAGACGGCATAAAAAAAGTTTTAGAAATCCAAAGAAAAAATAAAGTTATCGGATCGTCTTTAGAAGCTGATATAACGATTTTCTGTAAAGGCGAGATGTATGAATTTATAAAAGAAAATGAGAAAGAATTACAAGATGTTCTTATAGTTTCTAATATGAAAGTGTGTTCTGACGGTGCGGGAGAATATTTAATAGAAGATGTGGAAGGTCTTTCAATAAATATAGACCACTCTTCATACGGAAAATGCGAACGTTGCTGGACATATCACGAATCTGTCGGTAAAAACGAAAAACACCCTACAATTTGTAGCCGCTGTGCAGAAGTTTTGGGTTAAAAACAGAGCCTATCTGAAAAATTTTTCAGATAGGTTTTTTAGTTATGAAACTTTTTCAATATCGATTTTAAGTTGTTTTATTATTCTTTTTTCAAGCCTTGAAATGTATGACTGAGAAATCCCCATTATATCCGCAACTTGCTTTTGTGTATGTTCTTGTTTTCCATTTAAACCAAATCTCAGTTCCATTATTTCTCGTTCTCTTTTGTTTAGGCTTTTTACAAAATTTAAAACTAAGCTATATTCAACCTCTTGTTCCAAATTTCCAATAACAATGTCTTCATCACTGCCTAAAATATCAGAAAGCAATAATTCATTTCCGTCACCGTCTACATTAAGTGGCTCATCTATGGAAGTTTCATTTTTCAATTGAGAACTTTTTCGAAGGAACATTAATATTTCATTTTCTATGCATCTTGAAGCATATGTTGCGAGTTTAATATTTTTATCAGGTCTGAATGTATTAACCGCTTTTATTAAACCAATTGTTCCGATAGATATTAAATCTTCCAAAAATATTCCGGTTGAATCAAACTTTTTTGCTATATAAACAACAAGTCTTAGATTATGGGTAATTAAAGGTTCTCGTTCGCTATTGGAAGCGCCGTTTAATATCTTATCCATTATTATTTTTTCTTCTTTTTTGCTTAGCGGCGGAGGAAGAAATTCCGGACCATTTACATAATAAATTCCTTTCTTTATAAAAAATATTTTTGATTTTATGATTTTCCAAATATTATTTATTTTTATAAGTAAATTAAAATAAAAATTCTTCATTTTTTATTTCTCCTTGATATGAATTAATCTAAAATTTCCGGATTTACAAGGCAAGATATGCCTTCTGAAAAATATTCATCAGAGCAAACAGCAACATATGCTTGTTTTTTTAAATTTCCTTTTAAAACTACGTATTCCGGTTTAAATGCCGGCAAAATCCCGGTTCCTGATACTGTCTTAAACGGAATCATCCTTATTTTCAAATTTTGTATTTCTTTATGATTTTCAATATTTTCTATTTTTTCAAAAATATTAAATTCGGGAATCAGTAAATTTATTTCACTTTTTTTTACAACTATAACAGGTAAATTTGAAAATGGTTCTTTCAGTAAATTTCCCGTATCGATTTTTGCATTCAAAACAATATATTTATCTTTAAATTTTATTCCTATTTCATATTTAGAGCTTTTTAACTGTTTTTTTTCGATTACACGATTTATAATTTCTATTATTATGTAAGAAACAACAGTTGAGATTATTAAAGTTAACGGAGAAATATTAAAATAAACGATATCATTATTCATGATCATCCCGCTTGGTTTAAAAACACACCACAGTGTAAACATTGTTCCGGAAAAAGCAAAATTCACAGCATAAAAACAGACAATAATTTTTAAAAATTGCTTTATTTTATTAAATTCAAACGCCGCCGCAACCATTATAATCGACATAAATAGTTTTACTAAAACGGAAACGAATAAATTTGGCTCTGGAATAAATATGTATAAAGAATATATCGCTCCTAATATTTCACCTAAGATAAGCCTTGATAATTTTAGTTTTAAATTTAAAAATTTGGATGTTGTAAGTAAAAGAAAATAGTTTACGAATAAATTTACGATTATTAGAACGTCTACATAAATTACTTGTTTCATTCATCACCACTACTTTTTGATGGAAATAACTCCTAAATAATATTATGCAAAATAAAATAGCGATTATTATGTCAAAAATAGGCGCATAGAAAAAATATTTTTCAGAATAATTTTTGCGAATAGATTTATGATTGTTTATTTATATTTTTTGTGATATAATTGAGTATATTTTTGTGATAAAAGTCGGTAAAAGTAATAAATTTTAAAAAAAAGGACGGAGTTTTAAGATGCTTAATGAGTTTTGGGGTAAATTAAAAAGCGGATCAGATATTCGTGGCATCGCAATGGAAGATGACAATAATAGTAAAATTGATTTAACTAACGATATTGTAGAAAAAATATGTATTTCTTTCACTAAATGGTTAGGCCGAAAAACTAATTTAGACTATAAATTAATAACTGTTGCAATTGGACACGATTCAAGATTATCTGCAAATAGAATAAAAAACGCAGCTATAAATGCGTTAAGAAGTATCGGTGTAAACGTTTATGATTGTTCACTTATGCCAACACCCGCAATGATGACCGCCATATCCATTTTAGATTGTACAGGAGCCATAGAAATAACTGCGAGTCATCATCCGAAAAATAAAAATGGATTAAAATTTTTCACAATTGATGGCGGATTATCAGATAACGATATCGAAGAAATTCTGGAAATAGCTCAAAATGAAGAAGTTGTTGCTAATTCCGATTCCGGAAACGTTAGAACAACAAATATAATGAAATATTATGAAGAAAAATTAAAAAATATTATAATTAAAGAAACCGGCGAGTTATCATCTATGCCATTAAAAGGCTTAAAAATTGCCGTAGATGCCGGAAATGGTGTAGGAGGATTTTTTGTTGAAAACGTTTTAAAACCTCTTGGAGCTGACACTGCAGGTAGTATATTTTTAAATCCGGATGGGAATTTTCCGAATCATATTCCAAATCCTGAAAATAAAAATGCGATTGAGTGTATAGTTGAAGCAACGAAAAAAGCTAAAGCCGATGTAGGAATAATATTTGATACAGATGTGGACAGAGTTGCATTTGTAGATGAATGCGGAAAAGAAATAACAAAAGATAGGTTTATCGCTTTGGCTTCGTATATAGCGTTAGAAAATAACAAAAACGGAGTGATTGTTACAGATTCAGTAACGTCAGATAATCTTAAAACATTTATAGGGAGTATAGGCGGAAATCAGTTTAGATATAAGCGTGGATATCACAATGTTATAGAAATGGCAAAAATAATAAATAAAAAGGGAACAAATTGCCCTCTTGCAATCGAATCGTCAGGTCACGCTGCGTTTAAAGAAAACAATTTTATTGATGACGGTGCGTTTTTAGCAGCAAAAGTGGTCGCTAAATTAGTAAATTTAAAAAATCAAAATGTAAAATTAAGCTATTTAACTAAAAATTTAGTTTCTCCAAAAGAAACTGCATCTCTGCGGGTGTCGATAACCGGAGAATACTGGGAAGAATTAGCTGAAAAAGTTCTTTCAGAATTTAAAAATTATGCTAATTCAAAAAAAATATTTACAGTTGATAATGAAAATATAGAAGGTGTAAGAATTTCTTTGAATTCCAAGCACCATAATGCATGGGCAATCTTAAGAAGAAGTATTCATGATCCGGTAATAGTGATATACGCTGAAAGCTATAACACCGGCGTATTAAAACAGATAATCGGTGAATTGAAAGAATTTTTCAAAAAATATGATTTTGTAAAATTTTAGTACCAAATTTAAACAAATTTTTACCTACGATGAATTATCGTGGGTTTTTTACAATTAAAATTTATTTACAAATTTTCAAAAGGCATTTGATTTTTATATAAAATTATGGTATAATATAATTAAATAAAAAAACAAGGAGATTCATACATGATGAATTTAAAAAATAAAAAAATATGGGCATGGTTATTTTCTTTGTCATTAAGTTTGGGATTAACAGCTATTTCAGGTTGTTCAATGTCTAATAATACTACGACGGAAAATGACAGTGCGAATTCTAAAATTAGCTCGAATGAATCTATATCTGAGTCTATATATAAATATGAAATTACATTACAAAATAATGATTCGAATTTAATAAAATTTATATCAGAAAATCCAATAAAAACATCCATTTATGAAAATATAAGTGAAGAAGAAGACAGTAAATTTGAAAACAATAGATTAAGAGTAAAATCCGGATACAATACACTGGATAAAAATGAAAAGTTAATATATGACGCTATCGTTTGCTGTGTAAACAATTTAGATAATTCACAAAACAAAAATTATGATTTAAAAATTTCCACCGAAAAAAGTAGGGAAGAGTTTTCAAAAAATTTAAACACTAATATAAGATATAAAATATTGCGTGCTGTTGAAAATGATTATCCGGAATTTTTTGTGTTCGGAAGCAGTAATATCGGAATTTTTGTAGACGAAAACAATAAAATTAAAATTGCTATTTATGCGTACTTTTCAAAAGACGATATGCTGAATAAAAGAAAAGAACTAGATAAAAAGTCTGATGAAATTCTAAAAAAATTAAAAATAGACGAAATTAAAGACACACGCAAAAAAGTCGAAGCGATTTATAATTATATGTGCGATAACTGTGAATATTACGGTGAAGAAGATTTTGAAGAAAATAAATATCCCGAATGGCTAAAAGAAAATAATATAACAAACGCTAAATTTTTGAATTCTTATGCTTTTAATAGTTATAGTGCGCTTTGTAAAGGCAAAGCAGCGTGCGGTGGTGTTACTCGAGCTTTTCAATTATTATTAAATAAAGCGGGAATTGACTGCAGAGTAGTCATTAATAATGAACATACGTGGAATATTGTGAAAATAGACAATAAATGGATATGCATTGATGTGACTTGGGACTTAGATGAAAAAATCGAAGATCGTTGTTGGTTTGATTTTGATGTAAATAAACTCAAAGGTATAAGTTTACTTGCGCACAGTATTATGGATTCTTATGAAAAGAAAAACACAAAGCCATTTAATCTCAGATTGCCAAGCGGGATAAAATTTAGAATTATAAACAGCGATGAAGCCAAAAGATTAGCAGAATATAACGGGCATCAATATAATTACTAAACAACCTACACCGCGATGTGATTGTTTTTCACATATTTAAATAAAATACTAGAAACAACGAGATTAACCAAAAGGCGTATACAATTATAAGGTATAACGATTGGTAGCATAATAGTTTTTAAAAATTCGGTTGTCATGCCGAAAAAATATTTCCATATAAAATAGTTCAAAATTAATTTAATCGAAAGATATAAAATTGAGCCTACTAAAATAATTTTGTAGGTTCTTTTGTTTATTTCATTAGCTTTGCTTATAAAGAATAACATCAATAGCATAGTTAATTTTACTACAAAACTAATCCATCCGACTGAACTAAACATCATCGAACGGATTAACGACGAAACAATTAAGACAATTGCTCCGGAAGAAAAACCGAACAGAAGCGTTGCTAAAAATGCAGGGATGTCTGAAAAGTCTAATTTTAGAAAAGGAACCATTGCGAATATAGACATACGACCTAAAAAACCTAAAATTAGCGAAATTACTATAAACATTGCGTTATATGTAGTTATGCGAATATTGTTTGTTCTCATTTAATTATATTCCCTCACCTATACAAAATATTAATTTTGTATAGGTGATTATTTTTCTTTTTCTGATTAATATTTTTATTCCCACCTATAAAAAATTAGTATTTTTTAAAATTGCAATAGCCAATTACTAAAACTGACTATTGCATAATATATTATTATTTTTGAACTTTACTTCTAAGACGCATTGTTTTATCAAGAATTCTTTTTCTGATTCTTATACTTTTTGGAGTTACTTCTAAAAGCTCATCTTCATCTATAAATTCTATCGCTTGTTCAAGACTTAAAATACTCGGCGGCGTTAATTTAAGTGCTTCGTCAGAACCGGACGCACGCATATTTGTAACATGTTTTTTCTTGCATACGTTTACGGTTATATCTTCTGCTTTTGGAGTCGAACCCACAACCATTCCCTCATAAACATCTACGCCGGGTCCTATAAAAAGTCTACCTCTATCTTGTGCTGCGAAAAGTCCATATCCCGTAGATGTACCGGTTTCATGAGCAACTAATGATCCATGTCTGCGTTGAACGATTTCGCCTTTATACGGCTCATACGAATCAAAAATTTGATTTAAAATTCCTTTACCATTAGTATCCGTTAAGAATTCCGAACGATAACCTATAATTCCACGAGACGGAACCCTGAATTCCAGCATTGTCATAGAGCCTTCTTTTGGCGTCATATTTATCATTTCAGCTTTTCTTGCTCCGATTTTTTCTATAACTGCTCCGACATATTCTTCCGGAACTTCTATCGCTAAAATTTCAATAGGTTCACATTTTACGCCGTCAATTTCTTTCATAATAACTTGCGGTCTGGAAACTTGGAATTCGTAGCCTTCTCTACGCATTGTTTCTATGAGAATTGATAAATGCAATTCGCCTCTTCCTGAAACTTTGAATGTATCAGCCGAATCGGTTTCTTCTACACGCATTGAAACGTTTGTTTCAACTTCTTTGAAAAGTCTATCACGAACATTTCTCGATGTTACGAATTTTCCTTCTCTTCCTGCAAATGGACTATTATTAACCATAAAATTCATAGAAACTGTCGGCTCGTCAATTTTCACGAACGGCAAAGCCTCTATATGGTCTGTATCACAAAGAGTTTCGCCGATATTGAGTCCTGTAATTCCCGAAATGGAAATTATTTCGCCAAGACCAGCTTCTTCCGCTTCTGCTCTTTTAAGCCCTTCGAATTTATAAATTTTACCAATTTTTACATTTTTGACATCGCCATCTCTAGTGCAAAGTGAGACGTTTTGGTTTGTTTTAACAAGACCTCTTTCTACACGGCCTACGCCGATTCTACCGACATAATCATCATAGTCTATATTAGAAATAAGTATTTGGAGCGGGCCGTTTGGGTCGCCTTTCGGGCATGGAACTTCGTTTATTATAGTTTCGAATAACGGTTTTAAATTGTCTTTTGAATCGTCATCAGAAACATAAGCGTATCCGCTTTTTCCTGAAGCATAAACCACCGGAAATTCAATTTGGCTTTCGTCTGCGCCTAATTCTATAAATAAATCCAAAACTTCATCAACTACTTCGTCAGGCCTTGAACCGGGACGATCAACTTTATTTACAACTACGATTGGCTTTTTTCCAAGCTTCAGTGCTTTTTTTAGAACAAATCTTGTTTGAGGCATACATCCTTCGAAAGCATCGACTAATAACAAAACTCCATCCACCATCATTAATATACGTTCAACTTCCCCGCCAAAATCAGCGTGACCCGGTGTGTCAACTATGTTTATCTTAATGTCGTTATACATTACAGCAGTATTTTTTGAAAGTATTGTTATGCCTCTTTCTCTTTCTAAATCGTTTGAGTCCATTACTCTTTCTGCGATAGCTTCGTTTGAACGAAAAATTCCGCTTTGTTTTAACATTTGATCAACAAGTGTTGTTTTACCATGGTCAACGTGCGCTATAATAGCGATATTTCTTAATTTTTTATAATCTTCCATTTTTTATATTTTTCTCCTTTATTTTTCAAAATTTTTAATTAATTCTTTAAAATTCCCTTCAATTTCATTATTAGACCCTGCTGGTACTTTTTCGTAAACTTCAAAAACCTTATCTCTCATCCAAAGCCCCGGCGTAATTCTTACCGAATATCCACATCCATTATCAACTGCCCATTCAAAAATTTTAGCTTTCGGTAGTCCATAATTTGACAGTAAAGTCATAATTACTCCACCATGAGCAAATATTGCGGTTTCGGTTACTTTTCTACGCATCATTGATTCTACAACTAATTCAAATGCCTTACAAATTCTCTTGTAAAAATCAGCCCAACTTTCTCCGTTTGGAGGAGCTATTTCTCCTGATCGTTTTATCCACTGATGATATAAAGGATTATCGTTTAGTTCAGACGGTGTTTTACCTTCCCAATCGCCAAAATCACATTCTCTAAGGTCGTCTATAATATTACATTTCTGATTAGGATAAATTATCTCGGCAGTTTTTATGCATCTTATCAATGGACTTGAATATATTTCTTGAACATTTGGATATTTAAAACTACTTTTTAAGTCATTTAGTTTCTTTATACCTTCTTCGCATACAGGAATATCAAGAACACCTACGTATTGTCCGTTTACATTACCTTGTGTCATTCCATGACGAATAAAATGAATTATATATGATTGCATTGATTCTCACTCCATTATTTTTTATGTACAGATATTTTTATTTCTTTCCCATTTAAAAGCCTTAAAATATTACTTTTATGTTTATATATAACTAGCGCACCGACTATTAAAGATACAATTGTTGGAAAAAACATATCATATAAATTTTTCGTTACCAAGTAATCTCCGAAAAAGCAAATCACAAACGTTGATACCGGATAAGATATAGCAGCCATTATTGAAGCTAATGATACAATTTTACTTATCCATAACGTTATTAAAAATACTGTTATCAAAACCACCGCAATTTGCCAATCTATTAAAAACATTGTTGCCCAAGTTGTTAAAACGCCTTTTCCACCTTTAAATTTAAAGAAACAAGGATAAATATGACCTATTACGCACATCATGCCCGAAATATATTTTGCGGATAATATCAAATTTTCATTATTTTGAAATGCTTGACTTGATGTTACAATCATTGATGTAATCCAAACAGCTAAAATACCTTTTAAAAAATCTCCAATAAATGTAAAAATAGCCATTTTTTTGCCCATTGTTCGTAAAACATTTGTAAATCCGGCATTTCCGCTTCCAACACTTCTAATATCGTTTCCTATTTTTAAAATTTTTGTAATAGCAAGAGACGTATTTATACAACCTATCAAATAAGAAATAATTGATATTATTAAAATTAATATAAAACGATTCCAAAAAATCATAACTTTTCTCCTTTTAATATAATCTTATATTCTAGGCTCAAAATTTCTTTCAGTTTTTTCTCTTACTATAAATCTTATAGGTGTTCCTGAAAATTTAAAAATTTCTCTTAAATTATTTTCTATATAATGCTTATAAGAAAAGTGAAATAGCTCAGCCTTGTTTACAAAAAATACAAATGTTGGCGGACACACACTCACTTGCGTCATATAGTATATTTTTAAACGCTTGCCTTTATGCGTTGGCGGAGGAGCTTTTACAACTAATTTTGATAAAACGTCATTTAATGTACCGGTAGATATGCGCATATTACTGTACTTATAAACGTCATTTATTTTATCAAAAATTTCGTTTACTCTTTGTCCGGTTTTTACTGAAATAAACACGACAGGCGCATACGATATAAACAATAACTCTTTTTTTATTTTCTTTACATATTCATCCATTGTTTTATCGTCTTTTTCTATGCTGTCCCATTTATTAATTACAATAACGCTAGCTTTTCCGGCTTCGTGAGCAATTCCAGCAATTTTAGTATCTTGCTCTGTTACTCCCTCTTTTGCGTCTATCATTATAACGCAAACGTCCGAACGCTCTATTGCTAATTTAGCACGGATTATACTATATTTTTCGATTTTATCTGTAATTTTATTTTTGCGGCGTATTCCGGCAGTATCTATAAAATTATAATTCCCAAATTCATTCGAAATAGTTGTGTCTATTGTATCTCTTGTTGTTCCTGCGATGTCGGATACTATGCTACGATTTATTCCTGAAATATAATTTACGAGCGAAGATTTCCCGACGTTAGGTTTTCCTATTACAGCAACAGAAATTTTATCATTTTCTTCTTCACTATCATTTTCAGAAACCGGTATATATTTAAATATTTCATCTAAAAGGTCGCCTGTTCCGTGCCCGTGAACAGAAGAAACTTTTATTGGGTCTCCGAGTCCTAAATTATAAAATTCATAAAAATTACAATCGTCTTGTCCGACAGAATCGGCTTTATTAACACATAAAATTATTGGCTTGCCTGATTTTTTTAGTATATTTGCAATTTCTATATCGGAAGATACAATTCCATCTTTGATATTAGTAACCAAAACTATTATATTAGCAAGGTCCATCGCCATTGTAGCTTGATTGTAAATTTCGTTTAAAATCACATCGTGACTATCGCCGAATTCTATTCCTCCGGTATCTATCAAAGAAAGTTTTTGATTACGCCATTCGCATTCTCCATAAACACGGTCTCTTGTAACACCAGGTGTATCGTCAACTATTGAAATACGTTTTCCGATAAGTTTATTAAAAAGTGTAGATTTTCCAACATTTGGCCTTCCTACAAATGCAATAACTGGTTTAGACATTATATATTTCACATCCAATTTTTATTTTAATTCAAAATAGAGAAGGATTACTCTTCCTCTAACCATTAACAAATAATCAATTTAAAACTGTTTCACTACAACAGAAGAAAATTTTATCTAAGCTTCTTTTTTAACGACTTCTCTACCTTTGTAGTGTCCGCAAGCTTTACATACTCTGTGAATAAGCTTAAATCCGCCACATTTACTGCATTTGCTTAATGCAGGAGCTTCGAGTTTCCAAACGTTAGAACGTCTTTTATTTCTTCTTGCTTTAGAATGTTTTCTCTTAGGTACTATTGCCATTTTTGGCACCTCCTCATATATATAAAGCGAAATCTTGTACGCCTATAATCTACTGTTACAAATTATAATACGTTTTTCTGAATTTGTCAACATTAAATTACTTATCTTCTTCAACTTTTTCTGAATTTTCTAAATTCGCTTCAAAGTCGTCGACAGAATTTTCATTTTCTTTTGCAACTTTTTTAATTAAGATGAACGGAGTAAGCTCATTCGACTGCCCTGCCGGGTTGTCTTTTATTAATAAAGATAAAAATTCGTTAGATAAACTTTTAATGCCATTAGATTTTCCTAAAATTTCAACACCAAAATCATTAGCATCGACAATCATAGAATTAATTCCAAGTTCTTTTTGAATTTCGTCGCAAACTTTTCCCGGATTTTTTGGATTTAGCAAAGCGATATCGTGATATAAATCGAAAGAGGAATGCATATAAAATCCGTCTATTCCGTCAATTCCATGTCCGGCGATTTTATAAAAAACACCTTTTATACCGAAAATCTTTGTGATTGCAGAGCAAAAACACGCAAATAAAATTCTCGGAAGTCCTGCAAGATTTATTGCTAATTGCAATTTATAAGGTTCATCCATCGCAACGCCTCTGTTATTTGATGATGCAAATTTAGACAAAGTTTTTGCCCAAAATCCGAGTTTGACGTCTTTTTTATCTACTGTATTATTTTGGCACATCGATATAACTTTTTCACTAATAGATAAAATATCGCCTTCAGAATAAAGCGGTAAAACATATTTTTTTATTACATTGATATAAGATTCATTTTGTTCAATAAAATGAGTTTGAATTGCAAAACGCTCGAATTCTATATCGTTTAAATTCATATTTTTTCTTACAAAATAAACTATACCGTCTTGTTCACGTTTAGTTTCTTCGCTATTTCTAAATCCCATAAATTGTCAACTTCCTTTTTATTATTTTGGTTTAAAACTTAGGCTTGCCCAATAATTTAAACATATTTTTTTTGTATTCTTCTACGCCGGGTTGATTAAATGGATTGACGCCTAAGAGATAACCTGATATAGCACATGCTTTTTCAAAAAAATATATTAAGTAACCTAAATCATATTCTTTATTATCTTTGATTTTTAAAATTATATTCGGAACGTCGCCACTATAATGTGCATTTGCTGTTGCTAAAAAAATATTCTTATTTATCTCGTCGAGCGTTTTATTTTCAATATAATTAAGACCATCTAAATTCTCGTCAGAAGCATTTATTTTCAGGCTATAATTATCTTTTTCAGAAATAAGAATAGTTTCGAACAGTATTTTACTGCCTTCTTGAACAAATTGCCCTAACGAATGTAGATCAGTGGAAAAAATCATTGATGCCGGGAATATACCCTTATTGTTTTTTCCTTCACTTTCTCCAAAAAGTTGTTTCCACCACTCGCAAAACATCCGAAATTTCGGTTCATATTCAACCAAAACCTCAATCAATTTATTTTTGCTATAAAGAATATTTCTTAAAATCGCATACTTATAGCATACATTTTTTTCAATATCGCAAATATTAAAATCTTCATATGCTTTTTGCGCACCGATTAAAATATCATCTATATTTGCACCACTAACCGCAATCGGCAAAAGACCGACAGCAGTCAAAACTGAATATCTTCCGCCAATATTATCCGGAATTTTAAAGCATTCGTAATTTTCGGTATCTGCAATATTTTTTAAAACACCTTTATTTTCGTCAGTTGTACAAAAAATTCTGGATTTAGCTTTATCTTTCCCATACTTATCTTCCATAAATTTCTTGAAAATATTAAAAGCAATCGCAGGCTCTAATGTAGTTCCGGATTTAGATATTACATTAACATAAACATCTTTATCGCTACAAAAATCTAATATCTCTTTTATTTGGCAAGAACTTACAGAATTTCCAACAAAAAATATTTTAGGAGTTTTATGAAGATTGTAATTTTCTGAATTTAAAAATTCAATAGCAGCACGTGCCCCTAAATACGAACCACCTATTCCAATTACAACAAATACATCGCTG
>CAMJYS010000003.1 GCA_946410005.1 uncultured Clostridia bacterium
CCACCGAGATCTACACTCTTTCCCTACACGACGCTCTTCCGATCTTCCCATTTCCATATCGACATAATCGTCTGCTATAACTAAAACTTCACGATTAATAATCGGTACGATTACTTTTTTGCCAATAAAATTTTTATATCTATCGTCGTTTGGATTTACTGCAACAGCTGTATCTCCGAATAGTGTTTCGGGACGAGTTGTGGCTACTGTAATAAATTTATCTTTTTCGTTAGCAACTTGATATTTTAAGTGATAAAAATTTCCGTCTTTTTCCTCGAAAGTTACTTCCGAGTCAGAAATCGAAGTCTTACATTTCGTACACCAGTTTATCATTCGTTCGCCTTTATAAATAAGACCTTCTTCGTAAAGTTTGACGAAAAATTTTCTTACAGCTTTGGTGCAACCTTCGTCCATTGTAAATCTTTCTCTCGACCAATCACAAGACGCGCCAAGCTTTTTTATTTGATTTACTATATTTCTGCCATATTCTTTTTTCCACTGCCACGCACGTTTTAAAAATTCTTCTCTGCCGATTTCTTCCTTAGAAATTCCTTCTTCGCGCATTTTTTGAACAATTTTAGCTTCGGTAGCAATAGATGCATGGTCTGTTCCCGGAATCCATAAAGCCGAAAAACCTTGCATTCTCTTAAAACGAATAATTGTATCTTGCAAAGTTTCATCAAGGGCATGTCCCATGTGAAGTTTACCTGTGATATTCGGAGGTGGCATAACTATTGTAAATGGTTTTTTACTCTTATCAATTTTAGCTTTAAAAAAATCATTTTCAAGCCAAAATTCATACAGTTCATCTTCTACTTCGCTTGGATTATACGTTTTATTTAGTTCATTTTCCATATACTTTTTCCTTCCTTAATTTTCACAAGATTTAGAAATCAGCGCTTTAAGTTCGTCTAAACCATTACCGTTAACCGATGAAAAAAATATCTTTTTTACGGAATTATACTTAGCAAATTCAACTTCAATTTGCTCTTTTCTTTGCTCTAATTTGGTTTTTCCTAATTTATCCACTTTCGAAAAAACTATAACAAATGGTAAGTTTTTATATTGTAAAAAGTCTAGCATTTGTTCATCTAAAGGAGAAATCGAATGTCTTACATCCACAATTTGAACCACCAAATTAATACTTCTCTCTAAGTTAAAATAACCTTCAACAAGTTTCGACCATCTATTTTTTTCGGATTGTGAAACTTTTGCGTAACCGTATCCCGGAAGATCTATAAATCTTAAAGTTTTCAAATTATATAAATTAATATTTATCGTTTTACCCGGTTTTGAACTTACTCTCGCCAAAGACTTTCTGTTTAAAATCTTGTTTATAAGAGATGATTTACCTACATTGGATTTTCCTGAAAAAACCACTTCAGGTACATTGGATTTAGGAAATCCAAGCAAATTACCCACCGACATTTCAAATTCTGCATTACTAAAGTTTACCATAATTAATCTGTTTTCCTTTTTTCTTTCGAAATCAAAGCGTTTTTAAAAACATCTTTTAAATTTTTAACAGTAATAAAATTCACCGAATCTCTGACAATTTTGTCAACCTTTTCTATATCACTTTTATTTCCGTAAGGAACAAGAATACTTTTTATTCCGGAAATATAAGCAGCCATAGTCTTTTCTTTTAGTCCGCCAATAGGAAGAACATCGCCTTTGAGCGTTATCTCACCGGTCATAGCTAAATTTTGGTCAACCGGCGTTTTACTAAGTGCCGAAACCAAAGCTGTAGCCATAGTAACTCCTGCAGAAGGTCCATCTTTAGGAACGGCTCCTTCAGGAGCATGAATATGTATATCTAAATTTTTATAAAAATCACTTTTGACACCCAATTTAATTGCATTTGACCGTATATAGCTTATTGCCAACTGTGCAGATTCTTTCATAACATCTCCGAGTGAACCGGTTATTTGAATATCCCCTTTTCCCTTCATCGTCAAAACTTCTATTGGTAATGATTCCCCACCCAATGAAGTCCACGCCATTCCTCTTGCGACACCTATTGTTTCTTTGCTGTCTATCTTTTCATTTTTATATTTTTTGGGTCCTAAAAATTCCTCCAACTTTTTGTCGTTAATCTTTAAAGATTTTTTGTTATTTTCTATCAAAAACTTAGCTGTTTTACGCATCAAAGAAGCGATAGTTCTTTCTAAATTTCTCACTCCGGCTTCTTTTGTGTAAAATTTTATAAGTTTTTCCAAAGTTGTATCATTTATAGAAAACATTTTCTCTGTAAGACCATTTTGCGATAGTTGTTTCGGAATAATATGATTTTTTGCTATATAAAACTTTTCCTCATTTGTATAACTTGTTAAATTTATTACTTCCATACGATCATAAAGCGGTTCAGGAATATCATCTTCGTTATTTGCGGTAGCAATGAAAATAGCTTTACTTAAATCAAAAGGAACTTCCAAATATCTATCATAAAATTCACGATTTTGCTCCGGGTCTAACGCTTCTAAAAGTGCAGAAGAAGGGTCACCATGATAATTTTGAGTTAATTTATCTATTTCATCAAGCAAAATGACAGGGTTTTTCACTTTAACTTGCTTTATAGCATTAATTATTCTTCCAGGCATAGCACCCAGATACGTTTTTCGATGACCTCTTATTTCTGACTCATCGCTAACTCCACCTAAAGATATTCTTACATATTTTCTTCCCATAGATTTTGCAAGTGATTTGGCTATTGATGTTTTTCCTACTCCCGGAGGACCAACCAAACATATAATCTGACCTTTTACATCGGAACTGAGCTTTCTGACAGCTAAAAATTCCAGTATTCTATCTTTTACTTTTTTTAATCCATAATGTTCTCGATTTAAAATTTCTTTAGCTTTTTCTAAATCCAATATATCCTTCGAGATTTTATTCCACGGCAGAGAAAAAAATGTATCAAGATAAGTTCTAACTACATTTGCCTCGCTGGAACTTGCATGTATTTTAGAGAAATTTTTGCATTCCTTATAAATTTTCTCAAATGTATCTTTTGGCAACTTTAGCTGTTTTAATTTTTTTATATATTCTTCAGACTCTGTTAAAGGGTCATTTTCTTCGCCTAATTCCTTAGCAATTACTCTCATTTGTTCTCTTAAAAAGTAGTCTTTTTGAGAATCGTCAATCGCTTGTTTTAATTTTAGTCCGATAATATTTTCACATTTTAAAATTTCTAATTCTTGCGAAAGAAAAAGCGAAAGTTTTTCCATTCTTTTTAAAGTGTCAAGTTCTTCCAGTAAACATTGCTTTTTCTCAAAATCAAGCACTATATTCGATGATATATAATCAGAAATTTTCCCCATTTCAGAAAATTTGTCCATATTTAATATTACATCTTCCGGAACCTTTGACATCAGACTTAAATATTCAGCAAAAAGTTCTTGTGTTTTTCTTATAAATGCTTTTATAAAAATATGATTTTCTCTCTTATTTTCAAATTCTTCCAATTCAAAAATATCAGCGCTAATAAAGCCTTTATCTTCAAAAAATTCTTTAACTTCTGCACGACAAATACAATCAACAAGTATTCTTATACAACTATCTTCTTGCTTTAATACATGCTTTATTTTAGCCAAAATTCCTATTTTATAAATTTGATTTTTTTCAACAATATTACTTTTTATATCTTTTTGAGTAGCTAAAAATATTAGCTGATTAGAATTCATAGCTTCTTCAACAGCTAATATTGATTTTTTTCTACCTATATCAAAATTTACCATCATGCCCGGAAATGCCACAAACCCACGAAGTGGCAAAACCGGGATTTTCTCATAACTGTTGGATATTGATATATCTTCTATTTTTAATCAACTCCGTCCTTACGATACCGCATTTTTATATGTTTTCGTATTATTTTCGAGCACCTTTTCGGGTTCATTAATAGTTATAACAACCGGCTCTCGATCTTCATTATAAATGAATTCCGGAGATTCATTTGCATCTATAACTTTATCACTAATTATAACCTTTGATATTTTATGATTTGAAGGAATATCGAACATAACTTCCTGAAGTGTTTCTTCAATTATGGAACGCAACCCTCTCGCACCGATATGTCTTTCAATAGCTTTTTTTGCTATTGATTTTAACGCTTCATCCGTAAACTCAAGCTCAACTTTATCTAGCTCGAATAATTTTTTATATTGTTTAATAAGCGAATTTTTCGGTTCGACTAAAATTTTAACTAAAGCCTTTTCATCTAATCCGCTTAAAGATGCAATAATCGGAAGTCGTCCGACAAGTTCTGGAATAAGTCCGAATTTCACAAAATCTTGAGGTATCACTTGACCCATCCAATTTGTTGAATCTATTTCTTTTCTTGTTAATACTTTTGCTCCAAAACCCATAGAAGATGTACTTACACGCTTTTCAATTATTTTTTCGATTCCCTCAAATGCTCCGCCACAAATAAATAAAATATTAGAAGTATCTATTTGTATAAATTCTTGTTGCGGATGTTTTCTTCCGCCTTTTGGAGGAACATTAGAAACTGTACCTTCTATTATTTTAAGCAAAGCCTGTTGTACACCCTCGCCGCTTACATCACGTGTAATTGAGGCGTTTTCTGACTTTCTTGATATTTTATCAATTTCATCAACATAAATAATTCCATGCTGAGCTCTTTCAACATCGAAATCAGCTGCCTGTATCAATCTCAAAAGAATATTTTCAACATCTTCTCCGACATACCCTGCTTCCGTCAACGTTGTAGCATCGGCAATAGCAAATGGTACATCTATCATTTTAGCCAGCGTCTGTGCCAAGAGTGTTTTTCCCACACCGGTGGGGCCGAGCAAAAGTATATTACTCTTTTTGAGTTCGACATCATTTTCGGAATTGCCGAAAAATATCCTTTTGTAATGATTGTAAACTGCAACAGACAACGCTTTTTTTGCATCATCCTGACCGATTACATATTCGTCAAGATATTTCTTTATTTCATGAGGTTTTGGCAAAACCTTTGTTTTGCCTTTGCTCCTTTTTATGTTTTTAGAATCAGACTTTATACTTTTGTACCCACTGCCTGAATCTTCACTTTCCTCGTTAAGAATACCTACGCATAAATCTATACATTCATCGCAAATGCATACACCCGGTCCGGCAATCAGCCTTTGGGCTTCATCCTGCGGCTTTCCGCAAAACGAACAACAAAGTTCTTTATCTCTACTTCCTTTATTCAAACTCATACTTAATCACCGATTCCTAACGTAAAAAATTTTTGTAGTTTCCGCTATCTCTTTTCAATAACTTTATCAATCAATCCATATGATTGTGCTTCATCAGCGCTCATGAAATTATCACGCTCGGTATCTTTTGCAATTGTTTCAAAAGATTGGCCTGTTTTTTCTGACAAAATTTTATTTAATTTTTCTTTTGTTTTTAAAATGTGATTTGCGTGAATACTTATATCTGTTGCTTGGCCTTTTGCGCCACCACTCGGTTGATGAATCATTATCTCAGCATTAGGCAAAGCATATCTTTTTCCTTTTGTGCCGGCTGCAAGTAAAAATGCGCCCATACTTGCTGCCATTCCCAAACAAATTGTAGATACATCGCATTTGATATATTGCATTGTATCATATATAGCCAATCCATCTGTTACAGATCCTCCGGGACTGTTTATATAAAGGCTTATGTCTTTTGAAGCGTCTTGACCTTCAAGGTAAAGTAATTGCGCCACAATTACTCCTGCACTTGCAGAATTAACCTCTTCATTTAATAATATAATTCTGTCATTCAAAAGTCTTGAAAAAATATCATAAGACCTCTCGCCACGACCTGTTTGCTCCACTACATAAGGTACTAAGCTCATGAAATAACTCCCTTTCGCTAAATAACATAATAAAATAGTGCAAACAATTCTGAAATATTATTTTATAAAATTTTGCTTGCACCATGTATCAAAATTTATTTTTCGATTCTGTTAGCTCTTAAAATATCCAAAGCTTTAAATCTTGAAATATCTTTCTTTATGTCGTTTTCAGGAACGAATTTCTTGATTTGTTCGACTTTCATTTTATATTGTTCAGCAACTTTTTCGTATTCTTTTTCAACGTCTTCTGCTGTAACTTCAATATTTTCAAGTTCTGCAACTTTTTTAATTCCCAAGTCGAATTTAACTTGTGCTTCGGCTTGTGGTCTGAACATCGCATCGAGTGAATTTTCATCAGCTTTTGTAAACTTCATATAATCTTTCGGATTAATTCCCTGTGATTGAAGTCTATATTCAAAATCTCTGATAAGTTCTTTTATTTTAGATTTTATCAATGCATCAGGAATATCACCTTTTACAAGCCCCACAAATTTATCTACCATTTCGTTTTCGATTTTATTTTTTGCATTATTTTGTTTTGCTTCCAAGATTTTTTTCTCTAAATCCACTTTATACTCATCAAGTGTATCAAATTCACTAATGTCTCTTATGAATTCGTCATCGATTTGCGGAAGTTCTTTCTTTTGGATTTTATTCAACTTTGTTTTAAAAATTGCTTCTTTTCCCGCAAGATCTACTACATGATAATTTTTCGGGAATGTGGCTTTAATTTCAAATTCGTCTCCGATTTCATGCCCAACCACTTGTTCCTCAAATCCTTCTATAAATTGTTTTGAGCCAAGCGTTAAGGAAATACCTTCGGCAGAACCGCCTTCAAACTTTGTACCATCAACAGAACCAATGAAATCGATATTTACAACATCGCCCATTTCAGCTTTACCTTCATCAACTGTCACAAGTCTGGCATTCTTATCCTGAATTTTTTTCAATTCATTTAAAATATCTTCTTCCGTAACCTTAACACTTTCTGCTTTTTTTACTTCTATCCCTTTGTAATTTTCAACGGAAATTTCCGGCATTACGGTAACCTTGACTTTAAAAATAAGACCGTCTTCCTTGCTCATCTTTACAATATCAAAATCAATGTGGTCATCAACTAGCTCAATTTTAGCTTCTTTTGCAGCTTCATCAATTGCATAAGGATAAATGGCATTCAAAGCATCTTGATAAAACACTCCGCTTCCGTAATATTTTTCTATAAACGCTCTCGGAGCTTTACCTTTTCTAAATCCAGGAACAGAAATTTTCCCTTTTTGTTTGTTATAAACTTTTTCTACCTCTTTTTCAAATTGCTCGGGAGAAATTGCTATTTCTAATTCCCAACGATTTACATCCACTTTGTTAGACGACTTAAGTTCCATTAAAAAACTCATCCTTTCAAAATTTAAATTCTCAAGTTTGTGAAAATTAATTTCTATTACCGACAAAAATTTCTATGACACCAAAATCGGCGTGAAATTTATGTAATCACACGAAATAAGCTTAAAATCTATTCCATAGTGTAAGCCCTCTACTACAAATTTTCTAGAGCCATAACCATGAATATGTCCATAATAACACTTTTTTATATTTCTTTCAATCAAAATCCGCATAATTTCTTCAGAATATTGATTTCCGTAAAGAGGAGGATAATGTAAAAAAACAATCGGAGTGATATCAGTCTTGCTAGCTGCGTCGTCAAGAGACATTTTTAATCTTCCCACTTCCCTCGCAAGTATCTTTTCATCCTTTTCTTCTTGCGGATTATACATCCAACCTCTTGCGCCGCAAATACTTTTCCCTTCGATTATATACGAAGAATTAAACATGACCGAAATACTGTTAAAACAATTTTCTTCTAAAAATCTACATACTGCGGTTTTTGTTGTCCACCAATAATCGTGATTTCCTCTAAAAATAATTTTTTTACCGGGAAGTTCGTGTATAAATTTAAAATCCTCTTTTGCTTCGGATATTTTTTTAGCCCAAGAAATATCTCCCGCTATAATTACAGTATCGTCATCTTTTATATTTTTAAACCAATTTTCTTTAATTCGGTCTACATAATTTTCCCATCCGGGAAAAACTACCATTGTTTTATCGCAATTCAGTGAAAGATGCAAATCTGATATAGCAAATATCGACATTTATTACCTCCTATCTACTAACCAAAAATAATTCGCATTACTCAATGGGCTCTAAGTAATTTACTTTTTTGTTATTTTTCTTTGCGTACTCAATTTCCGATTTAGTACTTTCGCCTATGTATCCGTTAACATTTATGACAAAAATTTCGTCCGCCATATCAATTTTTCTTTTATGAATATCTCCAAGCATTTCTTTGGTTTCTTTTAAGGTTTTTTCGTCCATATTATTCCATATTTCAGACTCATCAGCACTTATGAATACTCCTATTGAAAGAACAATGTTTCCTTTTAGAGATAATTTACTCTGAACTTTTAAAAATTCATCCTTAAACTTAGCCGACCCACACAAAGTTATTACTTTATATTTCCCAACCATAAAATTCATTTCCTGCCTTAATTTAAAAATATTTAGTGGCGAAATTGTAAGCGTTATTGAAAAAAATATCATCAACGAGATTTTCGCTTAACCTTTTCGATAAAAAATACTCGTATAAATTTTCAACACACCCTATTCCGTTTAAACAATCCGGAACCTCTGCTCCGTCAAAATCGCTGCCGATTGAAATTATTTTTTCTCCGCCAAGTTCCAAAAAACGGTAAACGTGTTTTAAAATATCGTCGAAATCAACTTCGCTACATTCATCACTCAAAAACTCTTTACAAAATGTAATTCCGACTAATCCTCCACGAACCGCTATTTCTTTAAATTGTTCATCCGTCAAATTTCTTTTGTTGTTACAAATTTTTTTGGAATTTGAATGAGTAGCAATAAATGGTTTTTTTGAATAATCGCATACATCATAAAAAAGTTTCTCACTTGCGTGCGACACATCTACTATTATACTAGATTCTTCAAGCATTTGTATAGCTTTTACTCCAAAACCGGTAAGGCCGGTGGCATCTTCAACCAAAATACCGTCACCGATTTCGCATTTACCGTTCCAAGTAAGCGTTAATATTTTAACTCCTGCGTCTTTCAAAACTTTTATTCTTTCGAGTTTAGAATTTAAAACCGCTCCGCCTTCAACAGTTAAAATTATACCGCTATTTTTGCACTTGTTATTTTTAAAATTTTCTAAATCTTTTGAATTTTTGCAAACATCAAAAAGGTCGCAATAAAGAAGCTCTTGTTCTTTTAATTTTCTAACAGCTTTATCAAAAAATATTTCTGCATTCATATTTCTAACGCTATCCGGAATCCAAATAGCAAAACACGATAAATATTTTTCAATTTTTTCTGCACTTTTCAAATTTACATGCAAATCATTTTTATAAATTTCTTTATTTTCAAACGTCATGCGATACAATGTGTCACAATGAAGGTCAAAAAATCTCACTATATTCCTCCAAATCAAAAGCATTTTCAAAAAAATTTATACTCTTAAATCTATTTTGAAAATCAACTAAAATCTCCGAAACATCAAACCTCGGTTGCTTATCTGTTTCGTTTTTTAAAATATATTCAAATGCAGTTTTTATTATTTTTTCTCGTTTTTTTCTGTCAACAGATTCTACTCCACGGGAAATCGATCTACTATTTCTCGTTTTCACTTCTACAAATACAATATATTTTTCGTTTTCCACAATTATATCTATCTCGCCATACCTACTGTGATAATTTTTTTCGAGGAGAAAATAATTTTTATTAAGGAGATAATTAAGCGTAATCGTTTCGCCGTTTTGACCTATATCTTTACTGTTATTCATTATCTAAATTCATATTTTTCAAAAATGTTTTTCTGTGAATTTCACATACACCATTAGCTTTTATTGCTTCATAATGTGCTTTTGTACCGTAACCCTTATGTTTTTCAAAACCATATTCGGGATATTTTTTCGACAATTCTTTCATAAGTCTATCCCTAGTAACTTTTGCTAAAATCGAAGCACAAGCAATGCTATGCGATAGACTATCTCCTTTTATAATTGCTTTTGCGGGAATATCAAAATCCGGCAAACGATTCCCGTCAACAAGTATTAAATCAGGTTGAATTTTAAGACTTTTCACAGCTCGTTCCATAGCCAAAAAAGTTGCGTTCAAAATATTAACTTCATCTATTTCTTTTTCGTTCGAAAATGCTATGCCATAACTAAGCGATTTTTCTTTTATCGTGTCAAAAAGTAATTCTCGCTTTTTCTCTGTCAATTTTTTAGAATCATTAACACCGTCTATGATTGTTCCGTAAGGCATTACTACCGCTGCGGCACAAACCGGTCCTGCTAATGGTCCTCTTCCGGCTTCGTCTATGCCACAAACTAATTTAGTATTATTTTCGCTATATAAATTTTCGTAATATAAAAAATCTTTTTCAATATTTTCTGTCACTTTTATTCTCCTTGCTTATCATATGGTATTTCCAACGTTATTTTTCCAAGTTTACCGCTACGAAATTCTTCCAATACTATATTGGAAATTCGTGTAATATCAACTTCCGCACCTGATATTAACGCTCCTCTTTTTCGGCCTATGTACTCTAAAATTTCAAACGAAGACAAATTTTCAATTTTAGATTTATCCAATTTAAATCGCTCACATAAATTATTCATATATCTGCTCCTGATTTTTTCTATAAATCTAACACTTAAATCCTCAACGTCTAAAATCTGATCTTTTATAGCGCCCGTAAAAGCTAAATCGAGCGCAGTCGTATTATCTTGAAATTTCGGCCACAAAACACCCGGTGTATCTAAAATTTGAATTTTATCTCCGCATGTAAACCATTGATTACTACGAGTAACGCCAGGCCTATTTTCAACTTTAGCTTTTGAATTTTTGCAAATTCTATTTATGAAAGAAGACTTACCGACATTTGGTATACCAACAATCATTAATCTTAATTTTTGACCGACGGCACCTTTTGATTCCCAATTTTTTAATTTAAAATTCATTTTATGAATAACTTTATTCATAAACATATTCGTGCTTTTGCTATCTTTAATGCTGAATAAGATACAATCTTGACCCATTTTTTCGAAATATTTTTTCCAATTCAAGGAAATTTTTTCATCTGATAAATCAGATTTATTTAAAACTATTATTCTAGGCTTGTTCGAAAGTATTTTGTCTATGTCAGGATTTCGACTGCTAAGCGGTATTCTGGCGTCTAGTAATTCTATAACAACATCGACATTTCCGAGCGACTCTTTTAATTTTCTCTGAGCTTTCGCCATATGTCCCGGAAACCAGTTTATATTTACTTTGTTTTCTTCATTCATTTAAATCACTTCCAATTTAAAACATTTTTTATGATACTGCTACAAAACAATTTTCACATTCACTAACTTTGATTTTATGTAATCGTCTAGCAAATCAGAATTTTTCGAAACCCATCTATACTCTGTATGTTCTTCGCTTAAAATAATTTCTAATTTATTTTTATCGGCATTAATAATGAAATCCAGCTCCAAAAAATGTACCGGCTTTTCGTTTTTATAGCTTATCTTATCAGTATAATTAACTATGAAAAATTCGATAAGAGAATTTTTGAAACCTATTTCTTCGCTTAATTCTCTTTCTAAAGCCTCTTTTATAGTTTCGCCATCTTCGACATGACCTCCGGGAAATTCCCACACTCCAGGATAGTTACTATCACTTTCTGATCTTTTTACAACTAAAAATTCATCTACGGATTTTACTATACCTGTTACAACTATTTCTGTTTCCATAAATTTAAAACTCTCCTTTTTTCTATAGATTTTTTATTCTCTTAAATGGTGAAATTATAAAAGCAGCTTTACCGATAATATTTTTGTTTTCAATAAAGCCGACCGATTCAAACCGACTGTCAAGTGAATTATTACGGTTATCTCCCATTACAAAGCAATGATGCTTTGGTACTTTTACGGGAAATAGCCATTTATCATTATTATCACCATGTATATACATATTTTCTTCTTTTATATAGGGTTCGTATAAAATTTCGCCATCAACCAAAACTTGACCTCTTTTGTAATCGATAGTAATTGTTTGATTCTCAGTGGCAATTACCCTTTTTATAAGTGGACTGTTAATCATATTTCCTTTTTTTATAATAACTATATCTCCCGATTTTGGGACATAATTAAACTCATAAATTAAAACTCTATCCTTATCATAAAGTGTATCACGCATAGAAGCCCCACTGATAGTTACCACTCTAAAGAAAAAAACCACAAAAAATATTGTAAAGATTATTGTATATAAAATCGATTCTATCCATTCAAAACAAAACAAAAAAATTTTTTTACTCAGTTTCTCGTTATCATTATACATAATTTACCACAACGCTCCAATTTTATATGCACAGTAAAAATTATGTAAAATAATCACCGAAAATACTGAGTAAAAAATAATTAGAATTATTATTTTACTTCCCTAAACCTATTATATGGGAGAAGTATATATTTAACTTTCCCTATAATATTATTATTATTTATAAGTCCAATCGCCTTAGAGCGACTGTCGAGCGAATTGTTACGATTATCTCCCATTACGAAAGAATATCCTTTTGGTATAACTTCAGGAATTTCTCCGTCCTCTTGTAACCACATCGGCTCTTTTATATATGTTTCATTGAGCTTTTCTCCATTTACCCAAACACTACCGTCAGAAAAATCTATTTTTAAAGTTTCGCCTTCTGTAGCGATAATTCTTTTTACAATAGGCTCATCGTAAATTTGTCCGTGCGTTATCGTAACGACATCCCCGTCTGTAGGAACATATCCCCATTTAAGAACAAAAATTTTATCGCCGTCAAAAAGTGTATTCATCATCGATTCGCCAGAAACGTTCATTATTCTGAAAAAGAAACAGAATAAAAACAGAACAACAGCTAAAGCTTGTACAAAAGGTTCTAACCACTCAAAACAAAATTTTGAAAAACTACTTGCGGGATTATTTACTACCACTTCGTTACTATTATTTTTCATTATCCATCCGCTCCTTATTATCAAAATTTACTTATTATCTTAAATCATTAACTAATTAAAATCAACCATAAGAAAAAACAGGGGAAATAAATTCCCCCTACTGTTAAATTTTTTGTTTAACTTTTGCCGCTTTTCCGATACGTTCTCTAAGATAATAAAGTTTACTGCGACATACACGTCCCTTTCTGATAACCTTAACATCTTTGACACTTGGCGAATGCATCGGGAAAATTCTTTCAACACCGAAACCATAAGATACCTTTCTTACAGTAAATGTTTCAGAAATTCCATTCCCTTTCTTAGCGATAACAGTTCCTTCAAAAACTTGAATTCTTGTTCTTTCGCCTTCTGTAATTTGAACATCTACCTTTACAGTATCTCCGACATTAAATTCAGGAAGCGTGCTTTTAAGAGATGATTCAGAAATTTTCTTTAAAAAATCCATATTACCCTCCAAAATGATCTACACATTCATAATGCCCTTTTACATCAGAGGAATGCTGATATTTTGATGTATAATTTATATTATACACTCTCTGAGAATTCTACCATATAACTTATTATTTTGTCAAGCATATAAATCGCAATAAAACATAAAATTGAGTAAAATAAAATATAGTATTATAATCATGAATAGAAAAATATTTTTACAAGGTGAAAAAGTTCAATGAAAAAAAATAAAATTGTTATCGCAAACTGGAAAATGAATAAAACTGTATCGGAATCTCAAAAATTTATATCAGAGTTAATAAACGATAGAACATTAAAAAACTATAAAAATGTTATAATATGTCCTTCGTTTTTAAGTATAATGTCAATTTTTACAGAATGCTTAAAAAATAATATAAAATTAGGCGCACAAAATTGCTTTTACGAAGATATTGGTTCGTTTACCGGTGAAGTTTCACCGATAATGTTAAAAAAATCCGGTATAGAATATGTTATTGTCGGACACAGTGAAAGAAGAATTAAATTAAATGAAACTCCTGATATCATCAATAAAAAATTATTTGTTGCTTTAAAAAATAAACTTAAAGTAATTCTTTGCGTAGGAGAAACGAAAACAGAAAAAGATTGCGGAACAGAAAAATCAGCAATACTAAACCAAATAAACTCTGCTGTCTGTGGTTTAAAAGAAATCGATTTACTTAATAATCTTATGATAGCATATGAACCTGTTTGGGCAATCGGAAACACTAATGCAAATGTCGACCCCATGTACGCTGAAAACATGTGTGCGTTTATAAAAGATTCTATAAATATAAATTTCAGAAAAAAAATAAATGTTTTGTATGGCGGGTCGTTAAATTCTAAGAATGCAGAAAATTTTTTAAAAATGGAACATATAGATGGTGGATTAATTGGAGGAGCATCACTGGATGTAAAAGAATTTTCTGAAATAATAAAAATATCTCAAAATTTCTATATTAGTTAGGACTCGGAAGTGAATAAGTTGAATAGTAAAAAAGTATTATTGTTAATTTTAGATGGTTTCGGTATAGGTGAAAATAATGACTCAAATGCAATTTATATTGCAAATACACCAAATCTAGATAAAATTTTCAAAACAAATCCATTTTCAAAATTAAAAGCATCGGGAATAGATGTAGGTCTTCCCGAAGGACAAATGGGAAATTCAGAAGTTGGACATACAAATATGGGTTCTGGAAGAATTGTTTATCAAGATTTAACTTACATAAATAAATGCATAGAAACCGGTGAATTTTATGAAAATGAAGATTTAATCGATACTATAAATTATGCGAAAAAAAATAATTCTACGTTACATATAATGGGGCTTTTATCCGACGGCGGTATACATAGTCATATAAACCATTTTTATGCAACTTTAGAACTTGCCAAAAAATTAAATTTAAAAAATGTAGGAATACATATTTGGACAGACGGAAGAGATACCCCGCCTAAATCAGCAATTAAATATATAAACAATTTGGAAAATTTCGTAAAAAAAATAAATTTAGGAAAAATACAAACGGTTTGCGGAAGATATTACTCTATGGATAGAGACAAAAATTGGGATAGAACTAATGTTGCGTTTGAATGTATGGCATTTGCTAAAGGGAAGATTTTTAAATCAGCAAAAGAAGCAATAGAAAATTCGTATCAAAATAATATAACGGATGAGTTTTTAAAGCCGTGTGTGATTGAAGGTTTCAACGGAATTCAAAAAAATGATGCCGTTATTTGCTTAAATTTTAGACCTGATAGAGCTCGCCAAATCACTCGGAAATTTACAGAAGAAAGTAGCATAGTAAAAAAATATTGCTGTTTTTCTCAGTACGACGAAACTTTTGCCAATGTAAATATAGCTTTTAAGCCAAGAAAAATACGCAATACTTTAGGAGAAATAGTATCGAATAACGGTTTATCGCAACTAAGAATAGCCGAAACCGAAAAATATGCACATGTTACGTTTTTTTTTAATGGCGGTCAAGAAAAGCCATATAAAAACGAAAAAAGAATCATTATAAACTCTCCCAAGGTCAAGACTTATGATTTAAAGCCCGAAATGAGCGCTTATGAATTAACCGATACATTAATTGAAAAAATGAATAATGAAAATTATGATTTTACCGTTATTAATTTTGCAAATCCTGATATGGTCGGACATACTGGAAACTTTGAAGCTACCGTAAAAGCAATAGAAACAGTAGATTTATGTATTAAAAAAATATTGAACGAAACCCAAAAAATTGAAAATTTAGTCACAATTATAACCGCCGACCACGGAAATGCCGAAAAAATGAAAGATAAAGATGGCGAACCTTTCACTTCGCATACATCTAATTTAGTTCCGTTTGTGATTTTAAATTATAACTGTAGGATAAAAAAAGAAGGGCGACTTTGTGATATCGCCCCAACCATTTTAGAAATCTTAAATTTACCTTGCCCTCCCGAATTCACGGGAAGTAGTTTGGTTTTGTAAAAACGAACCTCACATCTTTTGATAATAAACAATAATGTAAGGTTATACGAATTACTTTTCTCATTAATTAATTTTTTCTTGTTCAGCCATATATTTTTTTAAATTTTCCAAATCCGATTCTTCGATATCATCGATATCATCCAGACCATCTTTACATATTTTTTCAAAAAATTTATATACTTTATTGTTGCTGCACGAAGATTCAACAAATTTTTTCAAACTGCGTTCTAATGTTCCTTTTATTTCTTTGTTGAATTTTTCTACTGCATCTTCTTCTCCATCTTTGATCGCTTTTTGTATATCTCCAGTAGATCTAAAATCCCCTTTTCCGGAACTATCAAAATAGAAATTACTATCTAGAATTTCTTTCAGTTGTTTTACGTCTTTTTCTTCTAGCTTGCTAACAATCTCTTTCATAAAGTAGCCAGCTGCTTTTAAAACTGTTTCTAGCGGTTTGGAAATATTCAATTTGCTTTTGTCTTCACCGTCATCCCAATTACTACTGCTACCATGATAATCTTCGTCATTATCAAGATCTAATTCTGAAATGCCTTTGTCTTTAAAAATACCGTCCAACTTTTTGTTATAAAGCTTCAAGTTATCTATAACTTCAGCGGTATCATGTAGATATTTTTCTAAATCCTCGCCTTTTAACATTTCTATATTCTTATATATATCCGTTTTTTCTTCATTAATCAAAGAAGAAATTTCGCCCAAAATCTTTTTCACGCCTTCGTCAGACGATTTATAATTATAAATTTTCAAGAAATTGTATTTTCTTTCGATTCTTCTCTTTAATTCTTTGGCATTATTTTTTAATTTGATAGCAGTATCTTGCGCATCAAGCCACGCTAAAAACTCGCCCTTTGTATTAAACGAAGGCTCCTCATTTTTTTCTTCAACTTCGTCTTTGTCTTCACCAGAGCTAAAAGCCAGTCCCGTCCATTTACTAAATTTTGAATCATTAAAAGATTTCTTTTTTTCTCTAACTACATCTTTTATGTCATCTGACATACTTTGTGCGTGTTTGCTTATAACCCCCTTAAATTTCCCAAAAAGACCTTTTTTTTCATCTTTTTTATCTATTTCGTTTAATTCTTTTTCTTTCTCGATTTTTTGTTTAGTTTCTGCGGTAGCTAATGTTGCAACCATTTTAGCATTATTTTTTAGTGCTAACTCTTTATCTTTTTCCGCTATATTATACTCCTCTTTATATTCTTCGCCAAATAATTCTACAGGGCCATCAATTTGTAATTCTTCATATTTTTTTATTTCCTGCTCCTGTTTTTCTACTTCTCTTTCTTGTTTTTCTATCATTTTCTCTTCTTTTCTTACTTCATTTTCTTGCTTTTTTATCTCCTCTTTTTGTTCCCAAATATTTTTTCCGCTATTTTTCATTTCTTCTTTTTTCTTTTTAATTTCCTCTTCTTTATCTTTAATTTCCTCTTTTTTCTTTCCAATTTCTTTTTTCTTATTTTCCAATTCTTCTTTTCTTATCTTAAATTCTTCTTCGCTCCACTGTGATTTTTTCTCCTTTTCTTCCTCTTTTTTTCTTCGAGCTGCTCGTTCTGCTTTTATTTTTTCTGCTTTTTTTTCTTTCGCAGTTTTTTCTTCTGCATATTTTTTTCTTACGTTTTCTCTAAGCTTCTCTTCTCTTTCTTTTTGTTCCTCTTCTTTTATTTTCTTCCTTTCGTCTGCTTCTATTTCTTCATCTGATAATTTTCTCTCAGGTGCATTATCTTTAGATTTTATTTCATTAAAATTTTTTTCTAAATTTTCTGCTTTTTGCCCTGAATTAGAGCTGTTTAAATTCATTTTATTTTTCATGCTATTTTCTACAAGAACCTTGCATGCATAAAGTAATGTCTCTTCGTCCATATTCGCAAACATAATGTCTTCTCTCCTTTTAATTTTTATCGTAATGCCTGTGACGCAGCTAATGCTGAAGCTAATTTTGCTTTTTCCAAATTTTTTGAAAGTTTAATTTCTGCAAGAGAACTCAAACTCAATCTTCCACTTGCCGTCGGTTTTTCTTGAGCCCCATATTTATCATAGCCTAATGGCTGTTCTACTATCTTAACAGTTACGTCTGCTTTTAACGGATGTCCCCAACGGGAAAAAGCGGTATAGTTTACATTTACACTACTTATTAACCCAAAATGTTCTATATTTCCCCATACAAACAAAACATAGTATCTACCGCCTGAAGACGCAATTTTCCCAAGACGTTTTAAACTAGTATGCGTTTCAGATTCCAAAGAAAAGTCTGCAGTTGGAACGGTTCCGTCCATTGTTCTAACGTTATACTCATCATATATATCATACTTAAGCTTAATTTCTACCTCTTCTGTATCCGATCTACCTTCTTGTGGTTTTATAAGAGGAATTCCGCCAGGTAAATCCTTTCGATCGTTTAAAATAGAATTTTCTATTGGTCCTATACTTTTAACAGTACTTCCATAAGTTACATCAAACTCATCAGGGTTAATTTGAACCGGAAGAGGATCTTTAAATTCCCCATCGGCTCTTTTATAATTAATTCCTTTGCCAAATATTGACGTATCTTCTTCGAAAACATAAAACTTAGCTTTTGAAACTATACTAAAATCGTACAATACATGTGTTCTGTATGCCATAACGTATCCACCTTTTCAAATTTGTGAATTTGCAACAGTAATTCTCACTCGATTATATAATTAATATCAATTTTTGTCAATTATATTGTTGCCACAAAAAATAAATCCTATCTCTAAAAAATTTAAGAGATAGGATTTTATATAATGTAAAATTTTTAAACAGAGTAATTAGCAAACATTTGTATTTGTATCTATAGCCTTTTTATGGGTTTTTCCTAAATATAGTGCTACGAACAACCAAGCCACTACAAACACCGAACCTAATCCACAGCTTAAAATTCTATACATGGATTCACCAAGCGGTTTAAACATATTTACAACGGATCCGCTTTCTTTTGAAAACCGTGATCCAAATGTTTCAATCCATGCCTGAGATTTTGACTTTGCATCTGAACTCGTAGGAATGTAAAGCTGTTTTAAAGACGGACCATTCAAAGAATAGTTTACAGCTTTACAAGCAACCATCAAGCAAAACAAAAATTCTAAACTATTTATTGTGATAAATCCTAAAATAGACAATCCGAAAAATATAGGAACACACGCGAGCGAAATTTTAAGGCCCATGTATTTAGTTATTTTATTTACACCTAATACTAAAAGTACGAATGATACAAGATTTACTACTGAAGCAAATAATGAATAGTACTGTGTCAGTTTGTTGCCTGAGTACATTCCGGCTGACGCATTTTTAAAGTTAAAATCAAAAATTGTTGCTATAAATTCAAAAGAAAAATTGACAAACAAAATTCCAAGCAAATATTTATTAGAAATCAACAACCTTAGTCCTTCAATAAAACCGGTTTTTTCTTTTTTGGTTTCAGAACTTTTTTTCAAAGTTTGCGACGCAACTAAATCCGCAGGAGTTTTTTTCATAAAATATTTAACTAAAGGATAAATTAGCAGTGTCAAACAAGCCGCTATCATTAAAGCAAGAAAATCTGATCCGAATCCTATGCTTATAGGTAAATTTATAAATAGGTATGGAAATGAAATACCACCTATTTGACCTAAAGCGACAATAAGCGGAAAACCTTTTTTAGCAGATTCCGATTTTGTAATATCAGTTGAAAATGCCCAAAAAAGCGCAACTATAATCGATCCAAAGCTTTCGACCAAACAATACCAAATGTATCCAAAAATTGTTGTAAGTAAACTTTTTGCTATAATTCCGCTTTGGAATGCTTGAACAAAAAATGAAAATAACGCCATAATTGTTCCGTAAAACAATGCCGGTAAAGTAGCAAGAAGTTTAGATTTTGGCACGAAATCTAAAATCTTTGTATATGCAGCAACTAAAACAACAATAAAAACGACAGACACAGTTTTTGCGTAAGGTATTGCTTCCGCTCCTACCAATTGTGTAAAAATAGAGTCTTTCAGCGGTTTCATCATCCAGTAAGTGCCTAAAATTGTCATCAAAATGACTCCTAACCGCAAGAATTTCAAAAATTCTCTTTTTTCGAATTCACCGAAACTCATCTTACACAAAGACATCAATAAATTCACCATCGTGATCCCCCTTAAAAAATTTAAATATAGGCTGAATGCCTATATTTATTATAACAAATAAAAACTTTTCCGTCTATAAAAATAAAACCCAAAATAATCCAATTACATAAATTTATCTTTTATCATTTTTACTATTTCATCGGTATGCATTCCTCTTGACCCTTTTACAAGCACTTTGTCACCCGATTGTAAATTATTTTTTAAAATTTCAAATGCCTCTGAATTTGTTTTACAATTAAATATTTCTGTTTCCTTATTTACTGAATTTGCTCCTTTCGAAAAAAACTCAGCTTTTTCTCCTACTGTAATTAATAAATCTATTCCTTCTATTGCTATATATCTACCGGTGTCAAAGTGAATTTTTTCAGACTTTTCTCCAAGTTCAAGCATATCGGCCAATACAGCAATATTTCTTCCGCTT
>CAMJYS010000004.1 GCA_946410005.1 uncultured Clostridia bacterium
GAGATTGATACGTGTGACTGGAGTTCAGACGTGTGCTCTTCCGATCTGGAAGCCTAAAAAGTTATCCCAGTAAAGTCATATACGAAGAGATAGCTTTTTTGGCTTATTATTTTCATTGGTCAAGATCTGAACTAATGTTACTTTCACATAAAGAGAGAATACGTTTTTGTGAAGAAGTTTCAAAGATAAACAAAAAAATGAATGCAGATTCGAGTGATAAAAAAGTAAATATTTTTGATATTTAAAGATTAATAAAAACAACGATTTTAAAAATGAGGTGAAAAAATGGCTCGCATACCTCCGGTTATGGTTTCGGCTAGCGATTATTTAACGCAAGGATTTAATTTTATAGTTACGCTCAATGCTTTTACGTTTGGGTTTAAAGAAGTGCAAGGACTTTCTGTTACGAGATATACGGATTTGATAACAGAAGGTGGTGTAAATGATCACAGTTTATTAGTCGGAAGGCCCAATAATGAAAATAATATTTATGATCTTACATTTTCCAGAGGACTTTTAAAACGTTCTACGTCTATCGTTACAGGAGCTGCCAAAGCTGCTGCTGCACTTATACCGAATAATATAGCTCGTAAAGCCGCACTTTTAGGTATTACAGCGTTAGACCCGCAAGAATCTTTAGAAGTTGGTCCGGCTCTTGGAACTATAGAAGTCTATAATCGCTATAAAAAATTAACAGCCTCATATACTTTTTTATCACTTGGTATGACGGAATGGTCGGCAAGTGACCTTAGTGCAGATAGTAACGATATTTCTATCGAAACTATAAAGATTGTCCATACAGGTTTAACGAGAGTTCCGCTTGAAGCACCGAGTATATTTGGCGCTGTAAAAGGATTAATTTCAGATTTAGGAAGCGATTCATCTCTATCTTCTGCTAAATCTAATTCTGAAAAGAAATACGAAGAGCAACAGGAAAGATATAGAAAAGCAGAGGAATTAAAAGCAAAAAAAGAAGAAGAATTAAAACTTTGGCGTGAGCAACGTGCGAAAGAAAAAGAATTAAAAGACTTAGAAAAAGCGCAAGAAGAACAAAAAAAGCAGCTTTTAGAAGAACAAAGAAAAGAGGAAGCTGAGCAAAGAGCAGAGGACGCTAAAAAACGTCAAGAAGAATCAGCTAAACGTAGAGAAGAAGCAGAAAAAGCCAAGGCGGAAGAATTAGCTAATAGGCAAAATAACGCAGAAGAAAGTTCCGAAAATAATACTGATGAAAACTCAGACGAAAATATAAACTAATGTTTTTGAAAGATAGTTTTGGGTTAAGGAGTTAGCGATGAGCAAAATAGAAGAATTAAAATTATTGATTGCACAATCCGAAGAAAAGATAAAACAAAAAATGTCTGAAATTTCGGAAATCAATCAAAAAATAAAAATTAAACAGGAAGAAATTCAAAACGCAGAAGATGCGCTTAACGAAAAACCATTGCCTAAGATTTTAACTCAAAAACAAAAACGTGAGTTAGAAAAAAAGAAAGAACAAGAACTATTGTTAGAAAAGAAAAAGATACGTGAAACATTCGAAGAAGAAACTAAAAAGCGTTTTGAAGAGGCTGAAAGTTTACGTCAAAATGCTAGTGATTTGTCCGAAAAAGAAAAATTGCAAGCGGAAATATTAGCCACAAAACTAGAAATAAAAGCTTTAAAGAGAGAGTATAACATCCGCCGTGAAATTATAACGGAAAAAGATATTTACTCAAAAGAATTGTTAGCTGATAAATTTTTGGAGAGCTTAAAAGATAAATCCGAAAAAAACGAGCAACATCAAAAATTATCAAGAAAGAAAAAAAAATTCAGAAGTAATTTTGTTGGCGCTAATAGCAATAATAAATTTTCGAGTGTTTGCTTAAATTGTTTTAAGGAACTCGAAAAATCGAAAATTAAACTTTTAAATACAAGGCGAGAAATACTCAAAAAACGCCAAGAAATTTCAAAATAATTTTTAAAAATTTGTAGTCAAAAAGGAGGTGTAAATGTGGAAAATAAAGATTTAAAAACAAACGTCAAAAGTAATTTTATGAACGTAAAAAATCCTTCTATGATAGGAACACTTAAAAAGAATAATAATTTTTGTACATCGTTTTTTTCAAAACAGATTGAAACTACAATTGTAGATAATGTTTACGAACTTAATGTTTCAAAAGAGCTTGTTTATAGCACGCCGTATAAAAATAATTTTGACGCAGAGGCAATTAATAAAATAATTGACCTTTTAATGCAACTTCGTGCAGCAAGTAGTGACCAAAGCATACTGGTGCAAAATAACACTGTTTTGCGTGATCAAATTTTAAATCAATTAAAAAGCGAAGTATTACGTGCGGGAAATAATCTAACTAAAAATCAAATTGAAAATTTAAAAGTAATTTCGAGCAATACGTTTGACGAAAAAACTTTAACCGATATTCTAAAATCTTTTTTAGAAAGTTCAAAAAAAAAATCAGATGATAAAAGCGAAAAATTAACTCATTTAGCGGAAAATAAAGATTCCAAATCGCTTTTTTCAAAAGGAATTTCCAAAAATTATATATCTGTAATCGACAGGGTAAATTATTACACTAAGGTACTCGATAAAGTTTTTAAGAATGTACTATATAATCCTGCCATAAAGAAAAAATCTTCTGAGTTAAAACGTGTAAATTCAGAAGATAATACTAGTTTAGAAACTTTAAATAAGACCGAAATTTCAAGAAATAAAATTTCTAAAAATAAGATTAAGCAAAACAAAATAGAGATTCTTGATGAAATAACGAAGTTTTACGAAGAAAATATTATCAGTGGTTCGAGTTTGCTGCCCAAAATCATAAAACTTCAAACGAAAATCTCGGAAATCGGAATTTTAGAAAATGTAAATACGATAGCAGAAAATGTTATAAAAAAATCCTTGCCGAAGGTACTATCTTCTGAAACCGAGCTTATTAATAAAATTGTTAATACCGAAAAAATAGATAAAATATATGAAGATATTACTCTTTCGAAAGAACAGTACGAAAACGAAAAAGCGTATCAAGAGCGTAGGATAAGTAGGATTTATAACGACGTACGCAAATTTAATAACTCTAAATATATAATTCAAAATATATCCGAAATTTTAAAATCGAATAAAGTAAAAGGATTTAATTTAGAAGAAAACATAAAGAAAAATATTGTTAAACTGTCGACGCAAAAAAGTGTAATTAATAAAGTTAAGAATGTTTACGATAACACTATTGAAAATACAATAGAAAAAAATATCGAAAATAAAACAGAGCTTGTTAATAAAGAAAATGTAGTAAGCGTTCAAAAAGAAGAAATAAATGCCGTAAAAGATATAGTAAACGTTAAACGTAGCGGAATAAAAATAGATAGAGATTTTGTAGAAAACATTCGTCAAAATAATATTTTGATGAAAGATTTTTATGTTCAAAGAAAAAATCTTACCAATATACATAATTTGTCCGAAAAAGTTAATAACGTTTATTCTGAATTCGAAGAACAGAAAAATATCCAAAATAAAGAAAATCTAATAACATTAAAAAATGTAGATTATAGAGAAATCGAAAACGAAATATTAGACCAAAAATTAAAAGAAATCGAAAACGTTTCAGAAAACAAAATAGTAAATAAGTTTGGCAAATCTTTAGAGAAAAAAATTAACAAAACAAATTTATTTACAAAAGATATTTTTTTGAAAAATAAAACTACAAGAAAAATATTTGAAAATAAAATCAGATTGAAAAACATCTATTTTAAAGACGAAAATGAAAAAAATACCCAAAACAAAGAAAATCTAATAACATTAAAAAATGTAGATTATAGAGAAACCGAAAACGAAATATTAGACCAAAAATTAAAAGAAATCGAAAACGTTTCAGAAAACAAAATAGTAAATAAGCTGCAAAAGAAATTAAAAACTAAAACCGAAAAGCTAACTAATAAAACATCGTCTTTGGAAGAAAGAATTTTAACCGAACTTTTTAGTCCAATTTCAAGCAAAAAAATTATAAAAACGAATTTGCACAAAAACTTAAATTCTGTCGTAGTAAATAAAACTAAAAACGGAACTACAAATGAAGTTTTAAAACAGAAAAATATATATGAATTTGAGCCTGTTTATGCAAAAGAAAATATTCTAAACGAAACTGACGTAGAAGAAATAATTTCAAGAAATAATATAAAGGTTTTAAATCCGAAAATTATAAAAGAAAACATAACCAAGACGAGGATTAAAAATGTTTATAGAGATTTTGCGAAAAATAAGATTCATAAGTATTTAGAAAATACTTACGATACAAGAAAAGATTATCTCATAAATAAAATAACAACGGATATAGACCAAAATCAGTTTAGGCATTTCGATGAAAACTATATGGTCTATAAAGAAAATAAAATCCAAAGCGAAAAAGTAAAAGAAAAGCCCAAAAAAGAGATTAGATATAAAACAAAAAAAGTTGGTAATTATTCAAAGGCGAGTCAGAGTAGTCCTGAACCGATAAATATAGATACTAGATCAATAGAAAAAAATATACTTTCTAAAACAATGAGCAAGAAAGATATTATAGACCTTATCGAGTCTCGTTCAAATAGCATCGACATCGAAGCCATATCAAACGAAATTATAGAAAAAATAAGTTTAAATATGGAAATAGATAGACGCAGAAACGGAATATTTTAATGCATAGGGAAGAGTGTTTAAAATGGGGATTTTAGGTAACTATTTAAAAGATTACGGTGGTTGTAGTACGCCGTGCTATGAAATAAAAATAAAGGGCAAAAAGTTTAAATCTGATTCTATACGATTAACAGAAATTCTTGTTAGTTTGTCGGTTGGTTTTAAAGCAAGTATGTGCCTGCTTACGTTTTTTAAATACGGTACGGAAGTTAAAAGAAAAAAAGTGGGAATTGATAGCGATTTTTCCAATATAAAACTTGGCGAAAAAATAGAAGTATCTTTGGGATATAAAGTTGGCAAAAAACTTAGCACAAAACCTGTTTTTGTAGGATTTATTTCAAAGTATGATATTAAGATTGACAATAACGGAAATACAAGAGCTTTGGTTGAATGTATGGACGCAAAAATGTGGATGATGACCGGAAGTAAAACAGAAGAAAAAACGAATTGTAAAAAGTATTCCGCGGCGGTTTCGGATGTATGTAATAAATCGCTAAGCATACTTTCCGGTAAGGAGGTAAAGATAAGTGGCGAAAAAAGTCTGACAACTCCAATTTATCAATACGAAGAAAGTGATTACGAATTTTTGTGTAGGTTAGCAGATAAAAGCGGAGCGTTGTTCTTTATTCAGAACGGTAAACTGATTTTTAAAACTCCATCCGCTTCCAGATCCTCAAAACTCACAATATCTCCCGGCGGTAATTTTGTAAAAAGTATAAAAGTTTCGGGTGATATATGCGGAATACCGAAGTCAGTCGAAGTTGTAAATGTAGACGAAAAAAACTACAAAAAATCAATAAAAGGTAAGGCGACATCGTCAGATACAATCGGAAGTGGTAAAAAAGCTTCCAGTCTTACAAAAAATATAGGTTCTAATAATGTAATTAAAATTGTCGACACAAACATTTCTTCTGCCGATCAAGCAAAATCAGAAGCACAAGCCATATTTAATAGATACGAATTAGGACTTTCCAGTACACAAGTAGAAATAGCCGGAATGCCTGATATAAAACTGTTAGACGGAGTAAAAATAAAAGATTTAGATGATCCTTTTGATAATGAATATATAGTAAGCGGAATAGAGCATCATGTTTCGAATAAAAATGTAAAATATGCCTATACGACAACGCTTACACTTACCGCTAATAGGTACAGTCCAAAAAGTAAATCTATTTTTTAGAGATTGGTGAATAAATAATGGTATTTGATAGTATGAAATCAAAAAACAAGCAAGGGAATCAATACTTAGCGAGTAAGACCATAATCGGTTTAAAACGCGCGGTAGTTAAAGACCTAAAAGATAAAGATAAACTAAATAGAGTTACGCTCAATTTTATAGATGATAACTTAGAAGTAAAAAACGTTCCGGTGGTTACAAATTTTGCCGGAAAAGATTACGGATTGGTATGTATACCGTCGGTTGGTGATGAAGTATTAGTCGGTTTTTTAGGCGGAGAAATAAGTAAACCGATAATACTCGGTTCTCTTTATAACAGTACTTGTAAACCACCGGTTGCTATTAATGACAAAAATGAAATAATTATGGCTGCTTTCCCCGCTGGATTAAAAGTAGAGTTTAATAACAAAAAAGATAAACAAAAGGTAATGATAACCACTAAAAAGGGCCATAAAATTAATGTCGACGACGATAAAGAGGCTGTTTCTATTGAAAATAAAGACGGAAAAACGTCATTTAAAATAGATTTTAAAAAAGGAAATATTGAAATAAAAGCCAGTAAAAAAATCTCATTTTCAGCAGGACAAGATACAATGTCGCTTGAAGACGGAAAAGGATTAACGGTTAAAAGTAATGGCGGAGAATTTACTGCGGATGTAAATAAGGCTCAAATAAAAGCAAAATCCAATGCAGAAATAACAGCAAACTCACAAGTCAACATAAAAGGTAATGCGGGCGCAAATGTAGAGTCTACTGGCCAGACGGTTGTTAAAGGTGCAATGGTAAAAATAAATTAAAAAAGGGAGGTTTAAAAAATGTCAGTTATAAAAGGTTGGAAATTTCCTGTTCAGATAGATAAAAAAACAGGAAGAATTATGACAGTTGAAGACAATGAAAATATAAAACAATCCGTAAGAGTTATATTAGGTACACAAAAATATGAGCGTAAAATTTATCCGGGATTTGGAACAGATTTAAGGTCGTTTATGTTCGAAATCATAGACCCGACGCTTATTTCAACGCTAAAAAGTTCTATAAAATCATCGCTTGATACCTGGGAAGAACATATAGAATCGCTTAATGTAGGCGTAAAAGCTTCTGCGGGTCCTGTTTCAAAGCTAGAAGTAAATATAGATTATATTACCGATATAGAACCTACGCAGGAAAGATTAATAGAACGACTGGATAATAATGAGTGAAAAATTCAGGAAAGGAGCTGAAATAGCCGGTTTTATTTAGATGTAAATTGGCTTGAAAATATGAGCAATATACCAAAGCTAGATAATAGAGATTCCGAAAAATTGCTTGACGAAGTAAAAAAATTAGCAAAACAATATACGCCCGAATGGAATTTTGATAAAACAAGTTCAGATTTTGGTGTTACGTTTGCAAGAGTATTTTCGTCTATGATGGAAAATACAATAAGTAGATATAACAAAACGTCGTATAATCATTATCTTACGTTTTTAAATATGCTTGGAACGAAATTAAAACCATCGTCAGCATCAAACGGAATGATAATTGTTAATGCTACTAAAGACACAGAAGGTGCGTATATAGATAAAGGTACGCCGGTTTTTGCTGATGCAGATACAGAATCCGGAATGGTTTTGTACGAAACAGTCGATGCACTTTCAGCAATAGATACGAGTATTAAGAGTATATATTTTACAGAGCCAAAAGGCGATTTTATCGGTCGAGCTTTTAATAATATCGAAGAAGAAAATATACCAATCGGCCCGTTTAGAATTTTTGATAATGTTTTTTTCGAAAATTTGCAGTGCCACGAATTGTATTTTTGCGACGAAACTATTTTTGATATGTCGAAATCAGATATAACTTTTTCGTTTTTCAATAATCTTTCTGCGAAAGGACAAAAACTTTTGCCGAAAATATTTTCTGATAAAGAAAACGTCAGCTGGCAATATTATGACGGCAAAAATTGGACTAACGTTGATTCTTTCGAAGAAACAGAAAACGGCGTAAGAATAAAGTTCGATGCAAAAACTCAACAAACTATGATAATGGGAGTAACGTCGAGGTTTATTCGTTGTAAATTCAAAAAAATTTTACAAGACGGAATATCAGTTACAAGCATATCTTATCAGAGTGATTCGGAATTTATCGAGCCACAAGGGTATTTTTCTGGCGATACAGAACTTTCAAAAAACGATTTTTTCCCGTTTGGAGAACAATATACGTTTTACGACACATTTTCATTCTTTTGCGACGAAGCGTTTTCTAAAAAAGGTGCAGATATAGAACTCAGTGCAGATATTCAGTTTATAAAAGTGAAATTGGATAATAAAGTACCCGGCGTAAAGTATAAATTCATAATGAGCGACATGGATTTTGCTGATATAGAGCCTGATGATATAGAAATCGAACAAGTAAAATGGGAATATTGGAACGGAACAGGTTGGGCAAGTTTAACGAGCGAAAAATCTTGTACTGAGTTTTTTAAATTAAGTGATAAGAACGAAACTACAAAGACGATGAAATTCAAATGTCCGAAAGATATAGAAAAAATAACCGTGTGCTCTTCAGAAGGCTATTTCATTCGAGCAAGAATTTCAAAAATAAAAAATCAGTTTGATTATTACGCAAATTATATTACTCCGTATATTCATAATATAAAGGTTAAATATGAGTACGCAGACAGCGAACATAAATTAGAAAAATTGTTAGTAAAGTCAGATTTAAAAGAAAATATGATAGAAATGCCGGATTCGGGACTTGTTAAATTTCTTGAAAAATATATTCCCGATTGTCCTGCGATGTATATGTGTTTAACTCGACCGCTTAGTCAAGGAATGCTTAGGATTTTCGTTGATATAGAAGACGGAGTTCATAGATTTAATCCGACATTAAAATGGGAATACTACGCTGACGATAATAAAGGCGGCGGAACGTGGAAACATATAGATATAATGGACTCGACGGATGATTTTTCTCATAGTGAAATGATAACTTTAATCGGAAAAAATGATTTTAAAAAGACAACAGTTTTCGGAGACGAAGGATATTTTGTCCGAATTGTAAATCCCGATATGCGTTATTGTGATAGCAGTAATATTGCGGGACGACCGGTTATAAAAGATATAAAATTCAACGCAGTAAAAGTAATTCAAAAAGATACTCATGAACCCGAATATTTTTATGTTGACCAAGACGAAGAAAATAAAGTTTGTAAATTATCGTATCAGAATGTTTCTGATGTTGAGGTTTGGGTTAATGAATTCGGGAAAATTTCTACCAATGAGCAAGAAAAATTTTTAAAAATGAGCAATAAATATGTTATACCGGAATACGATGAGCTGGGCGTTTTGGAAAAACTGTGGATTAAATGGAAATCGGTACCGAATTTAATTGCTTACGGAATTAGTGATAGAGTATATGAACTTGATAGCTATAAAGGTGAGGTACTATTCGGTGATGGTAAAAACGGTAAAATACCTCCGGAACAATATACGGAAAGCATAAAAATAAATTATTCTGTATGTAGTGGAAGCAAAGGTAACGTTGCTGCTCATTCTGTTAAAGATTTTGTAAGCAATATTGCAAATATAAGTTCTGTGGACAATATTTCTCCGATTATGGGCGGAGTGGATATGGAAACAATAGACAGTGCGGCGAGAAGAACTTTTGGTCAAATTTCAGGAGGAAATAGGATAGTATCTCTTTCCGATTTTGAAGAATTTATTTGTTTTAATGACAGAAATATTTACAAAGTTAAATGCTTGTCACACGTGAATGAAGACAGTAAACCGGAAATAGGTGTTACATCAATAGCTGTTTTGCCACGTGAATTTATGCAAGGCTATGAAAAATTTCAAGGAATAAAAAATAAAATATGGAATTTTTTAGATAACAAAGCACCTGCAACTTTATCAAATTCTACAAGAATGAGAATTTTTGAGGTCGAATATGTTGAAATGTGTGTAAGTATAGATGTAGTTATCAATGACTTTAATTCGTATCAAGGTGTTTATAATGGGATAGAATCTAAACTTAAAGAATTTTTAAATCCTATTAGCGGAAATTTTTCCGGAAAAGGCTGGGCAATAGGAGAAATTCCCCGAAAAGAATTTATATATAACTATATAAAGAGTGTTTCAAATATAAAGTGGATAAAAACAATTAATATATTCACTAAATTATTGACACCGAACGGAAAAAAAGAAATAGATTTCGAGGATATTAAATTACGCAAATTTGTTGTTCCGGTTTTCGGAAAACCTGAAATAAATATTTCTGTTAATTAAAATAAAGTAGGTGAATAAATTGATAGAGTTGGAAAATCTAAATGACCGACCGCTTACCGATATACTTGATGAGTATAAAAAGCAAATAATGTATATTAACCCTGATTGGACAGATTTCCAAGAAGCAGATCCCGGAATAACGCTTATTGAATTGTTTGCGTGGTTAAAATCGGTACAGCATGAATACTTAAATAGAAAATTTCCCGGAGTAAAACGTAAATTTTTAAAACTTTTAGATATATCCATGGAAAAGAACAGAGGATCAGAAACATTTTTAAGAGTATCGGGAATATCAAAAAATATTATTATTCCGAGTAAATCTCCATGGAAAGTCGGTGATATGATATTTGAAAATATACATCATCAAACGCTTATAAATTCAAATATATTAAGTGTTTGCTTTGAAAATCCGGAAAACAAGTCAGAGGAGGAATATTATAAATTTGACGGAACAAGAAAATATTTTGTATTCGGAAAAGATATAAGCAGAAAAAACGATAAAGATATCGAGCGTAGTTTTACGATTAATTTTGATTCTCCTCTACCTGAAAAATCAGATATAAATATTTATTTTTCCATATATTTGAGTAAAGGATTAAAAAGAAACCCCGTAATTAATCCCAATGAATTTGATAGTATGGCAAAAGTAAAATGGGAATATTACGGAATCAAAAATGGTAAAAAAGGTTGGCATAAAGTAAAAGTCATAAGTGATAATACGTATAATTTTTTGTTTTCAGGTGTTGTAAAATTAAATTTCGAAGGCGAGCAAATTTCTCTTAATGGTGAATATAAAATAAAAGCTACGCTTTTGTATGATGAATATGATTACCCTCCAAGAATAGATAATATTTTAACTAATGTTTTTCCGGCAGTACAAACGGAAACAAAGTGTGAGAATACTATGGTAAAAAAGTCTGATGTATTATCAAATAGGACATTTAAAATTTATAATAGTATGGCGGTTTACGGTAGAAGTCATGTTTATTATAAAAAGCATGGCGGATGGGTAAAAACTGATTTACCTACATTTAAATCTGATATGAAGAATGGATATTTGATTGTAGACGTTAATGATATTTGGGGTGAAGTAGAAGATTTTAAATCCAATGAAGAGATATTTATGGTTGTATCTTTTGATAATAAAATAAAAGATAAACTTTGCTTGGGAAGCGGTACCGGCATGTCACATCAAATGTTGGAATTTGATGCTAAAAATATTTTGGATGATGAATTTGAGATAATGATTAGTGAATTCATAGAAGGAGAAGAAGTATTTTATAAGTGGAAAAGTGTCGAAGATCTGTATTCTTCCGGAAAATATGACCGCCATTATGTGGTAAATAAAGAAAATAACAACATTTTTTTTGGTGATCATATTCATGGTGTAGCTCCGAGAAAAGGAAATAAAAATATAGTAATTTGTTCACTTAAATATACCTACGGTGATAGGTCAAATATAGGCGGAAATATGATTTCGTCCGGTATGTTAAAAAATAAAGTTTTGCAAAAAGCAAGGGTGGAACAAATAACCCGAGCTGTAGGCGGACGAGATAATGAAACTTTGGAACATGCAGAAGCTAGGGCGGCGAATCTTTTCAGTAAACCCGGACGAGCTGTTACAGCAAGTGATTATAAAGAAATAGTTTCAAAAACTCCCGGTCTTATGTTTACAAATGTCAGAATTTTGCCGGGATATATGCCCGGAGAAGACACTTCTAAACAAAATTCAATAACTGTGGCTGTTCGATGGAATAGAAAAATCGGGCTTACTCTTCCAAAAAGTTTTGAAAGTAATATAATGCGGCAAATTGATAAATATAGGCTGATTAATACAAAAGTTAAGGTTGTCAGTCCTGAATATATAGGACTAATAATAACAGGCGAAATAGTAGTTGATTCGTTTTATCGTGAATCAGATGGATTTATCGAAAAAGAAATAGCATATTTTATTGAAAATATAAATTCAGAACTCGGACAGACACTTCATTTTGGAGATTTGTTTGGAATGATAGATAAACTAAAATATGTGTATTGTCTTGATAAATTACGCATAACTCCTATTGGAAATAATGTTCAAAAGAATGTTTCAGAAGACATAATTATTCCGCCTAATGGAGTTTACTATATTGAAAAAATAGATTTCAACTACAAACGTAGCACAGAAATTTATAGAAGTTAGGAGAGTGATGTATTATGGCTTCGGGTGCAATAAGCTTTGTGCTTAATCGTAAATCCGATTGGTTTGACGGAAGTATTACGAAAAATCTGGAATTTAAAGACGAATCGCTAGTTTTAAATAATAAAAACGGCGAAAACGGAATTTATATTTCAAAAGCCTTCGATAGTATGCAAGACGAAACGGTTTGGCACAGAATGAGATTAAATATCTCAGCTCCGTCAAGCGCTATATATAGGCTGAAAATTTACGCTAGCGATACTCCTGAAATATCAATAGCACTTCCGGGTAAAAGCGGACTTTCGAGGGTTGATATAAACGAGTATATAAATGACCCGAATATAGATATAAATCGTAAGCTCGATGTGTTTGACGATATAGGAGCAACTTATCACGAAAATTCTACGGATATTTTAATGTATGAACTTAAAGGAAGATACTTGTGGTTTTGCATGGAATTCATAAATTACGAAGAGAATCAGCTTAGAATAAATTCCATAAAAATAGAGTTACCGCAAGTTACATTTATGGATTATTTACCGGAATATTATAGAAAAAATAGTGAAAGAAATTCATTTTTAGAGCGATTTATAGGAATATTTCAGTCGATATATGTAGATTTAGAAGACGAAATAGACTATACGCCAACTCGGTTTGATGTAGATTTAACGAATAAAGATTTTTTAAGCTGGATTTGCGAATGGTTGTCGGTTAAAGATGCAGCAATATGGGGTGAAAAACGACTAAGAAAACTCGTAAAAGAAGCTATAAAAATATACAAAATGAAAGGTACAAAACGAGCTATTGCTAAAATTGTACAAGAATATGTGGGAATTGAACCAATTATTGTGGAACAATTTGACGTTAAAAATAATATGTATTATGATATTCAAAAAGATATAGTTGAAAATTTGTTTGGAGATAATGGCTATATTTTTACGGTTATGATTCCGGAAGCATACGTTAAAGATAACGAAAGTTATGTTGAACTGTTGCGAGTTATAAATGGCGTTAAGCCTGTGGATTCAATTTGTAACTTGGTAGTACTGAGCGACCAGATTTATTTTGGACATCACTGCTATATGGGAATAAATTCATTTATAACACGGAACGAAGAGTTGGTTTTAGATAAAACGCAAAAAGATGTTAATAACTTGATTATTTCAAACAAGGGCATGTAAATTTATATTTATTATTTATTGATGAAATGAGGGTTTATTGTGAATAACAAACAATATTATTTGAGCGAAAGAAATAACTATTTTTTCGGAAAACTTATGACCGTGCGTGATTTTGAGAGCGAACAGACATATATGAATTCTAAACGTAGGTTAGGCAACAGAATGTTGAATGGTTCGGGAATAGTTTCAGGTCTTGATGTGATTTTAGTAGATAACAAAACATTTTCTTTGGAGCCCGGACTAGCACTTGACTACATGGGACGTGAAATAGTTGTTTCAGAACCATATGTAAGAAGACTTAACGTAATTAAAGGGTTCGAAGAAAATAAAGATAAGGGCGTTTTGTATCTTTGCTTGAAATATAAAGAGGATTTAAAAGAGACAACTTTTTCAGTGGCGAGTTCAGGAAAATCCAACGGAGTAAGCGAAGAATTTAACAGAGTCAACGAAGGGTATGAATTATTTTTAACTGCACAAAAGCCAAAGGACGAGGAACTTAAGTTAGACTATTTAGTAAATCAAACAATCGAGGTTTACAATAAAGACGGAATAAAAATAAGCATTATTAGCGGTAAATATGTAAATCCGGGAAATTGCTTAAAATTAACGATTGTTTTCGAAAAAGAAAATGTCGAAATGCCGATAAATTATTCTTTCGATATAGAAGGCGAATTTTTTAAAGATATAAACGGAGATAAGAAATTAAAAGTAAGCTATCAAGAAACCGAGATTTCTACTTATAAAACAGTAAGGAAAGATTATTTTGTTTACTGTGATGCTTCAACAGACGCTGTCGGGGATATTAGTATAGATAAGCATTCGTTTAAATTAAAATCCGGAAAAGATGAATACAAACTTGAAAACGATGTCAAAATCCCGGTATCAATAAAAACAATGCCGATAAGAGATATTATAGTTAACGATTATTATTCACAAAATTTCTTGGATGTTATCGAAAACGTAGATAATAAATTTATTTACTTAGCTAAATTTCATATTGTTACAAATCAACTTACTTATTTTATCGAAAGTTTCGAAAAACATCCGTTTAACCAATATCTTTACAGTAATGAACTTATAAGTTTACTTCAAAAATATAGTTCATCGACCGAAAAAGTTCCGGTTATAGAAGAATCGAAAAAGAAACCGGAAGAAACTGTTCCGCAAGTTAAAGAAATCGAAAAAACTAAAATGGATAATATCGTTACCGGTGTAGAACGTATAAATTTAGGGTTCAATCCTAAAGTTGGAAAATCATATTATTCGTACGAATTTGTGCACGGTCTTGGAGAAGGAAATGTAGCGGTTGTTACTGCGATAGACAATAAAGCAAATTATTTAACAGACTCAAAAGGACTCTTAGTTTTTGGAGATAAAAGTATATTTTCAAAAGAAGAAATTTCTATTTCGGCTCCAAACGTAAAAGTGGGTGCAGTTGTAAATTCTGAAAAAGGCACTGTAAGATTAGGCGTAAAACTTCAAGAAAAAACAACCGCTCAGGCTGTAGATATTCGTTGGTGGGCGTTTAGACCGATTGAAGTTAAAGAAGAGGAAGAAGACCTTGTAATTGATGAAAATGTAAGAGTCGTGATAACTCCAAATACAATCAGAGTTAAACCGTTAGAACAAGTAAGATTAGAAGCGCACATCGATGGTGCGATAAGCCAAGAAGTGAGATGGGGAATGGCAGAACCGAATACAGGAACGATTGATAATAATGGCCTTTATACAGCTCCGTCAAAAGAAGGCGTTTATGAAGTAAAAGCATATAGCGTTAAATTCGAAAATAAATCTGATTCCGCATATATTGTTGTTAGTTCCGAAAGTTAATATTTTATGATATAATTTTGTTGATAAAAGGAGGTTTTTATCATGAAAAATTTTTCAGGCAAAAATATTCTTTGGGTAGTATTGGGTTTATTTATAGCAGCAATAATCTGGGCAGTGTTAGGATACAACTCGTTGGTAGGACTTAGAGAAACTGTGGATAAACAAACATCAAACATTGAAACTCAACTTCAGAGAAGGGCAGATTTAATTCCTAATCTTGTAAACACAGTAAAGGGTTACACAAGTCACGAATCCGAAATATTGAATACTCTTTCGGAAGCGAGAAGTAAACTCGCAGGTTCAGGCAATTTATCAGATAAAATGACAGCAAACTCTGAAATTTCAGATGCAGTAAGTAGACTACTTGTAGTAGTAGAAAATTATCCTGACTTGAAAGCAGATAAACAATTCACTGCTTTAATGGATGAACTTTCCGGAACAGAAAATAGAATTACTGTTGCAAGAAATGACTATAACGTTGCAGTACAATCCTATAATCAGAGTATAAAACGTTTCCCATCGAACATAATTGCAGGAATGTTTGGATTTGATAGCGCTGAATATTTTGAAGCTTCAGAAGCAAGTAAATCCGTTCCAACCGTAAGCTTTAGTTAATTTTATTACTAATCTAAAAGATAAAAGGATGTAATGAATTAATGAAAAAGAAATCTATTTTAATAATTTGGCTTTTTGGAGTGATTTTTGCAATTTTCGGAATGTCTTGTGCGGTAAATGCAAGCATTCCGAATAAAACGAATAGATTTTTTGTAAACGATTTTGCGAATATCTTGAGTGAAGAAACGGAAAATTATATTGTAAATAATAGCGCAACACTTGACGAAAAGACGACAGCGCAAGTTGTTGTTACAACAGTTGAATCGTTAGACGGCCGTGAAATAGAAGATTATGCAAACAGTCTGTTTCGTATGTGGGGAATAGGGACTAAAGATAGTAATAATGGGCTTTTGATATTGCTTGCTCCAAACGAGAGAAAAGTAAGAATAGAAGTTGGAAGAGGACTTGAAGGAAAAATAAACGATTCCAAAGCCGGAAGAATAATTAGGAATTATGGAAATCCTCATTTTTCTGATAATAAATGGAACGAAGGCATAATGGGAATGTATAATGCTGTTTTGTCCGAAGTTTATTCAGAATATGGCATGGAAGTACCAAGCGAAGTAAAAGAAATCATTTTAAAAAATGAAGAAGACGATTGGGTTTATGGTGTATTTTTAATGGCAGCTATTATTATATTTGTAGGAGTTTTCGCTATTCCTATATTTAGAAAAAGAAAATATAGAAAAGGCATAATAGGCGATGATAATTATAGCGATACATGGTACGGCGGATTTGGTAGCGGTTCTAGTTTTGGAGGTTCCGATTTCGGAGGAGGTTTCTTTAGCGGAGGCGGAGGAGATTCCGGAGGCGGAGGAGCAAGTAGTAGTTTTTAGTAAGTGAATAAAATTTGGAAAAATAATCCATACTTTTTTAAAACAAAAAGTATGGAGGTTTTTTATGTTTGTTAGTACTAAGACAAAAGCGCTGATTTGTGGATTCATTATTTCGGTTTTGCTGTCGTTTGTAAATTTTGCAGGAAAATGTGAAAAAATAAGTGAAAAAGTTTTTAGATTACATATAATAGCTAATTCTGATAGTCGAGATGACCAAGAGCTCAAATTAAAGGTTCGGGATAGAATTTTAAATGATTTCGGAAAAGAATTGATGTATATAGAAGATTTAGAAACATCAAAAAAGATTGTTGAATGTAATTTAGAAAAAATAAGAGCAATAGCTAAAGAAGAAATTGAAAAGAATGGATATGATTACGAGGTTTCGGCATGTATTACCGATATGTATTTCGACACAAGGAAATACGGTAAAATTTCTTTGCCGGCAGGATATTATAATGCGGTAAGAATAACAATAGGAAACGCAAATGGTAAAAATTGGTGGTGTGTTATGTTTCCGCCAATGTGCGTGCCGGCGGCAAAAGGCGAGCATGAACTTGAAAACGTTTTAGAAAACGAAGAAAAAAGTATAGTTTTTAATGAAACGCAGTATAAGGCTAGGTTTAAAACGCTTGAGCTATTTGTTGCAGCTGAAAAATTTTTTCAAAATAACATATTCGAACCGATAAGTAACATTTTGAATAACTTCGACTTTAAATACGATTTTAAAATCAGTTTTTGTAAATAAATTACAAATATGCTATTTTTATTGACAACTATATATATAAATTATATAATTATTTTAGCAAAATAAAATTTATAACATGGAAAGGGATGCTGTTCTATGGGAATAGTCAGTTGGGGTAAGAAAAAATTGGGGGATGCGGTCGATTATTTAACAAAACAAGTGGGATATGGCGTGGTAGGCGATCTTAATGTTTTAGAGAAAGTTACAGTTGCTAAGTACAAGTGCGGTTATGACAAAGAAAACACTATTGGTAGCTTGAAAGATATACAAGAAAATTTATTAATGTCTGATGAGCTAAAATCATTAAAACCTTACGGAAAAAGTAAGATAAAAAATCAAGATAAACTTATAAAATCATATTTTGATACTCAAAAGGCTTTAAATAAAGATATGGATAGCTTGATTCAAAGTTTAGAAAAAGCTAATGTTTCCGAGGAACTTTGTAGAAAAAAATATGAAGAATTAAAAAAATTAAGTCCTTCAGAAAGTGTTAGCGAAAATTGGTACAGTGAATTAAACAGAGAATACAAAGAAAAAGTTTTAAAGTTTTTGAAAGAAAAGATGGAATCAGAAAAAGAACAATTGAAGCAATCTGTATTAGACTATTTTAAAAAATTAGGTTTAGGAAAAAATATTCAAGATAATATTCAAGATATAGAAAAAAAAATATTTGGCAATGATGTTAAATTTGATGAAAAAGCCAAAGATATTATTTTAGAATATGCTATTAAACCCTATTGCCAAAAATTAGTAGAAGAGATTTCTAAAAAAGAGGGAGAAAATTTTAAACAGTGTTACAATTTGCCTTATGGGGATAAAAAACGTAAGAAATTAGAAGATGATATAATAAAAAAGATAACAACTAAAGGGATGAAAAAAGATTTTATCAAAAATTTAAAGAAAAAGTTATTCTCCAAAAATATTGGAATTGATAATTATGAGTGGATATTATATAGTTCTGTTTTTGAATATTCTGAAAACAGCATTACATTTGGAAAAGATTATGAAAAAGCCGATAAATCGTATATGGAGTATTGGGAAATAAATAGGTTGCTGCTTAAACTTAATTTTACCTCTGATAAAAACAAAATTGATGAGTTTTTTAAAGAAGGTTTGAAAAGGTACTCGAAAGATCCTAATTTAAAAAAGTTAAGTGATGATATGTTTAAGAAGCAGAAGGAAATGTCGCAAAAATTTGAAAAAAGCCCAGAAAGATTAAAAAAATCTTTTGAATGTTTGATAAAGAATTTAAATAATGAGAGAGATTTCTATTGTAACGCTTTACTTAAAATTAAGTTTATTGAAGATAAAATTAATAATTTTTTCAAACCTATAAAGGAAACAACATATTACAATAATTTTGTGAAAAAGGTTATGAGCGATGGTTTTGATGATAATAATTTTACTTCGGGACAAGTATTTGGTTATATCTACTACGCAGTGGTAAAAAATGTAAAAGTTGAATTACAAAAAAAGATTAAAGATATTGAAAATGTACTGGGCAATGTGAATAAAAAAATAAAAGAATTATCTGCTAAACAAAAAGGCAATGCAAAAACAGAAAAAGAATTATCTAATAAACGAAAAGGCAATGAAAAAACAGATAAAGGTATATTCGATACAATTTTAGACTTATTTGGCAATTTGTTTTCCTGGTAAAATTCATACTAATCCTTCGCACGTCATATAGATTTATGTAAAAAGTAAATTTGTGTGGTAGCGGAGGATTATTTTTATTATGAAAGAAGCGCTTGAAGAAAGAGCTATAAAACTTGCTGAATATATAACCGAGAATAAAACAACCGTCAGAAAGGCCGCAAAAGAATTCGGAATTAGCAAAAGCACAGTACATATAGTGATAAAATAGCGGAACGGTTTTGGGTATATATTAAATAATCACTACAGGCGTCTATTTGATGCCTGTTTTGTTTTGAAAAAATTTTTTGGAGGGAAAGAAAATGCAAATATTTTTACTTTTAATAATCTTTATTTTAATTTGTACAGTAATTTATCAAGGAAAAGAGATACGAGATCTTGAACGTAAAACTTTAGAAGCTTTCAGAGTTGTGTGTAACAAATGGATTATTGAAAATGCAAAGGAGGAGAAATAGCTTTATGAATAACAAAAAATCAATTTTTGAAACACTTTTTGAAATTAATGTGAATGAACGCATAGAAAAGAAAAACGGTCTTTCGTATTTATCTTGGCCTTACGCTTGGGCAGAAGTAAAGAAAAAATTTCCAACCGCTACATACAAAATACATCAATTTGGAGAAAATCATCTTCCCTATGTTTTTGATGAAGGAATTGGATATATGGTTTTCACAAGCGTTACGATTGAAGGTTTAACTCACAGTATGTGGCTACCGGTTATGGATTCATCAAATAAAGCGATGAAATCCGAAGGATATACTTATGATACAAAATTCAAAAAGGACATATCTGTTGAACCTGCAACAATGTTTGATGTTAATAAGGCGATTATGCGCTGTTTAGTAAAAAACTTAGCGATGTTCGGTCTTGGTCTATACATCTACGCCGGAGAGGATTTACCGGAAATAGAAACTGAAAGAATAACTCAAAAAGATGCAGTGATTCTAAAAAACATGGTAAACAAAATGGACTCTGAAGGCGCAATATATAGCATGATACTTAAACGATACGAAGTTAAGAATTTTAAAGATTTAACGCTTAAACAGTATCAAGACATTTTAAGTGGTCTAAATGAAATGGCTAGAAGAAACGAGGAAAGAAATGCAAGTAAAATTTAATGTGTTTGGAAAACCTCGCGGAAAACAAAGACCACGATTATGTAGTGTTGGCGGAAGAAATATTGTGTATACGCCAAAGCAAACAATCGAATATG
>CAMJYS010000005.1 GCA_946410005.1 uncultured Clostridia bacterium
TCATTATTTCGGTTTTATCAACCGACTTCATTTTTCCGTGCAAAATTTCAACTTCGTCAGGTTTAAATCCCCAGTTTATCATCTTATCTCGATAGCTGGTAACGTCAACTATATCATTTCCATTTTCTTCTATACTCGCACAAACAACATACGCTTGTCCGCCTTCGTTAATTATTTTTTGAATAAACTTCCACGCACGTTCTCGTTTGTTTTCACCAATATGAAACGTATCTATTATTTGTCTTCCGGGAAGTGGCTCGTCAAGAACCGAAATGTCCAAATCTCCGTACAAAATCATAGCTAACGTACGAGGAATCGGAGTTGCGGACATTACTAAAACGTGAGGATTATCGCCCTTTAATACGAACGTTTCTCTCTGTTTAACTCCAAATCTATGCTGTTCATCTGTTATTATTAGTCCAAGATTTTTGAAATTTACATTATCTGAAATTATAGAATGTGTCCCGACTACTATATCAACATTTCCATTTGAGATATCTAAAAGCGTTTGACGTTTTTCTTTCTGTTTCATTGAGCCATGCAAAACTCCGATTTTTATATCCGTACCGCTGAAAAACTTCAAAAAAGTATTATAATGTTGCAAAGCCAATATTTCCGTCGGTGCCATAATCGATGCTTGATAACCATTTTTGACTAAAGTATAACAAAGCGAAGCGGCAACGGCTGTTTTGCCTGAACCTACATCGCCCTGCAAAAGACGATTCATAGAAAATCCGCTTTTTATATCACATACACACTGCAAAATGGATTTATTTTGCGCTGAAGTAAGTTTAAATGGTAACAATTTTTGAAATTCTTCGGAATAATCTTTGTTTACTATAACATTCGTACTTTTTCTTGCATTTGATTTTATAAGTTCCATACTAATTTGATAAACAAGAAATTCTTCAAATATGATTCTATTTTTTGAGAGTTTTAACTCCCTATAATTCTTTGGAAAATGGATATTTCTAATTGCAAAATCGAATGAACACAAGTTATATTCTTCTAAAAAACTTTTCGGAATAGTTTCCGGAATGTTACTTGGCAACAAACTAACGGCGTTTTTTATAAGAGTACTTATTTTGGCAGAAGTTATTCCATTCGTTTGATGATAAATAGGACACAAACCCAATTCACTATCTAAACTTTTAACTTTCGGAGAAATAATTTGTAAACCGCCAAAATCTTTCCGCTCAACGTTTCCTTTGAAAATATATTCGGTGTCTCTTTTCAAACTATACGGAGTGTATTTATTATTAAAAAAAACCAAATCCACAGGAACTCCTATTTTATCCATTGCTTTTAATTTATATAAATACTTTTCACCTTTACATCTAACGCTTTCAACATCAGAAAAAACTCTGAGTTTTACACACGAATTTTTTTCACCAAGTGCTTCTTCCAAAGTTTTTTGAGTAGCCCAATTTTCATAACTACGAGGATAAAAATTAATAATATCGCCAATAGTATTAACGCCTAAATTATTCAAACATTTTTCTGTTTTTGGGCCAACGCCTTTTAATTTTTTTATTTCTGTTTTAAATAAAGATGCCATAATTGGCACCTCCGTTATTTTTTTAGATTAAATTTTTATAAACGCTATTCAACCGAAACTATGAAATGATAAATCGGTTGATCACCTTTTATAAGATTTATTTCGATTTCTCTCTTTAGCGAACCTTCTATCGCTTTTTTAGCTTCTTCGGCTTTTTCTTCTGTAATACTATCGCCGTATATTAATGTTATAAATTCTGTTTCTTTCGAAACCATCATACTTACTAATTTTTTTACAGCTTCAATTGGATTCTTTTCTGTTAAAACAAGTTTACCGTCGCTAAGCGCTAATATTTCGCCTTCTGATATTTTAAATCCGCCAAATTCGGAATCTCTTGCCGCAAATGTTATTTGTCCTGTTTTCACTTTTGACGCTGCCTCTGTCATTGTTTCCATATTTTCCGAAATAGAACTATCAGGATTATATGCTAAAATTGCGGAAATTCCTTGCGCTACTGTTTTTGTTGGAACAATAACAACTGTACGGTCTTTAACTAATCCAACCGCTTGTTGCGCTGACATTATTATATTTTTGTTATTCGGGAAAACGTATACGGTTTTTGCAGGTGTTGCAAGTATTGCATCAACAATTTTTTCTGTGCTTGGGTTCATCGTTTGCCCGCCACTTATAACATTTTCACAACCTAAGTCCTTGAAAAGGGATATTAATCCGTCGCCTGCTGCCACAGCAACATATCCGACTTCTTCTTCAGGCTCTTTTTTTTCGAAAACTTCCTGATTTTTATTTAAATCATTTTCTTTTTTCTTTTCGCCCGCCAGACGATGTTGTTCTTTCATATTTTCAACTTTTACTGTTAAAAATTGTCCGTATTTCAACCCTTCTTCTAGGGCTTTTCCGGGATTTTCCGTATGGACATGAACTTTTATTATTTCCTCGTCATCTACAACAACAACACAATCGCCAATTTTTTGGAGTTTCATTCTGAGTTTAAGTGGGCGCAACTTGCAAAGTTTATTGCGTTTAACTATAAATTCGGTACAATATGTAAATCTTATATCTTGGTCGAATTCTGCAGCAGCGTTCCTGAAAACATCATCATTATCCATATCAATAACTTCATTCGAACCAGCTTCTATCATTTTTCCGTTTTTGAATACCGAAAGCATTCCTTCAAAAATTAAGCATAGCCCTTTACCTCCGGCATCTACAACACCGGCCTTTTTCAAAACAGGTAATAAATCAGGAGTGGTTTTCAACGCTTCTTCGGCGCCTTTACAAGCTTCAGACCAAACGTAAACCAAGTCATTATTGAGTTTGGCCGCTTTTTTAGCATATTCAGAAGCGACACGCCCAACTGTCAACATTGTTCCTTCAGTCGGTTTTGTAACTGCTCCATATGCAAGTTTTACACCTATTTCTAAAGCATCAGCAACATCGGAGCCATTCAAGGATACTTGATTAGAAAAAAGCTGATTAAATCCCCTGAAAATAATAGACAATATTACTCCCGAATTTCCTCTAGCTCCACGCAAAAGAGCCGGAACAAAAGCTGAGATAACTTCTCCAACAGTAGCATTATCGCCTACATTTTTTAAAGCTTCGACAGCTGACGAAATCGTCATAGACATATTTGTACCTGTGTCGCCATCAGGAACCGGAAAAATATTTAATTCATTCACTCGATTTTTATGTTTTATTATGTTGTTTGCTCCCGATATAACTGCATTCTTTAGACATAACCCATTTATCAATTTAAACACACTCCTTAATCTTTGTATTTTTTAAAGCTAATTTACAACAATTTATATTTTAAATCATTTTCATTTAGATTTCAAATTTAATCAAATTATTACTTTAATCTAAAACGCTCTATTGCTACTGTTTTTCCTGAATAATCATCAACTTCAAAAACAGCACATTCCATTTTACATGGTCCTGTTGCATTTTCAAATCTAACCGGCATTCTGTTTTTCATTCGTTTTATCGAAATCTCTTTTTTTACACCCAAAACAGAACAAATTGGACCAGTCATCCCGACATCGGTTATATACCCTGTTCCTAATGGTAAAATCTCTTCATCGGAGGTTTGAACGTGGGTATGCGTGCCGAAAACAACAGACACTTTCCCATCAACATAATAACCTAATGCTCGCTTTTCTGCAGTTGCTTCGGCGTGAAAATCTACAATTTTTATAGGACAATCCACACAAAATCGCAATGCTTCATCTAAAGAATCGAGTGGTAAATTTATACTTTCTAAATAAGCAACGCCCAAAAGATTTATTACAGCAACATTTATGTTATTGACCTTTACTTTACAAAATCCAAAACCGGGAGTTGATTTTGAAGGATAATTATATGGTCGTAATATTTTATGATTTTCATTTAGAAACGGAAAAATTTCTCTCCGTCTGAATGTATGATTTCCATTAGTTATAACATCGACACCGCTCTCGAAAATCTTTTTTGCACAATCCGGTAAAATACCATTTCCCTCCGCAGAATTCTCGCCGTTCGCAACAACAAAATCAATTTTGTGAACAGATTTAAATTCTTTTAAATTTTGTTTTAAAAATTCAACGCCACTTTTACCTACAATATCACCAATAGTTAAAATTTTCATATATAAAAATCTCCGTTAAACTATCATTTTGCAAAATCCGATGCTCTGCTTTCACGTATTACATTAACTTTTATCTGACCCGGATAGTCAAGTTCATTTTCAATTTTATTACAAATATTTCTTGCCAAAGGTATCATATTTTCATCGTCAATTATTTCCGGATTTAACATTACACGTACTTCTCTTCCCGCTTGTATTGCGTAACAACTTTTTACTCCGGCAAATGACGATACGATATTTTCTAATTTTTCCAATCTTTTGATATAATTTTCAATATTCTCTCTTCTTGCGCCGGGACGTGCCGCAGAAGCAGTATCTGCTGCTTGGAGAATAAATTCATATGGAGTTTTTGGTTCAACATCACCGTGATGTGAATGAATTGCATGTATAACCAATTCGCTTTCTCTATATTTTCTGGCAACGTTTATTCCAAGTTCGATATGAGAACCTTCCATCTCGTGATCCAACGCTTTTCCTATATCGTGAAGCAACCCAATTCTTTTCGCCAAAATAACATCAAGTCCAAGCTCTGAAGCCATTATCCCACATAGATTGGCAACTTCTATGGAATGATTTAGAACATTCTGTCCATAACTTGTTCTATATTTCAACTTACCTAAAATTTTAATTAGTTCAGGATTCATTCCGTTAATACCTGTACTGATTACCGCTCGTTGACCTTCTTCTTTTATTTCTGCTTCTACTTCCAATTTCGACTTTTCTACTATTTCTTCAATTTTAGCGGGATGAATTCTTCCGTCTAAAATTAATTTTTCTACTGCAACACGTGCTATTTCACGCCTCACCGGGTCAAACGCTGAAAGTGTTATGCTCTCCGGCGTATCATCGATTATTAAATCAACACCGGTAGAACTTTCGATAGCTCTTATATTTCGACCTTCTCTACCTATTATTCTTCCCTTCATTTCCTCGTTTGGAAGCAGAACGACCGATATTGTAGATTCAACTATATAATCGGAAGCACATCTTTGAACTGCCATAGATAATATATTCTTTGCTTTTTTATCGCATTCTTCTTTCAATTGTTGCTCAAAAATAGTTATCTTTAAAGCTTTTTCGTGAGTAAGTTCATCTTGCAAGCTTTCAAGTAAAAAACTTTTTGCTTGGTTTACAGAAAAACCTGAAATTTTTTCTAGCATATCAAACTGATTTTTCTTTATAATTTCTATTTCGGCATTTTTGTGTTCCATATCTTTTTGCTTTTCTACCAAAGCGTTTTCTTTTTCCTCTAAATGCTCAAGTTTTTTGTCAATATTTTCTTCTTTTTGCAAAATCCTTCTTTCTTGACGTTGTATATCGTGACGTCTTTCTGATATTTCTTTTTCGCATTCGCTTCTTAGCTTATGTATTTCGTCTTTCCCTTCGATTATTGCCTCTCTTTTTTTAGTTTCGGCAATTTCTTTTGCGTTCAAAATGATTTTTTCAGCCTCATTTTGAGCGATTGAAAGTGATTTTTGAATTTTTTTGCTTTTATAATATACACCAATAAAAAACATAGCGATTGAAGAAACTATTATTACACAAATATTGAGTATATCCACTTTTTTAAATACCTCCGTTTACAAATTTTTACGATATAGCAGAGCAAAGCGACTTTAAATTTATAAAGTCACCGGTATTTTCATAACTTTAACTATATGGAATATTACTATAAAAATCCCAAATGAATATGGATAATCTAGGCTCATAAAACTCACGCTAAACCCGTTAATATATAAAATATCTATATGTTAATAGTCAAATTTCAAGCAATTATACAATAAAAATACCACCCCAATTTTATTACGAATTGAAGTGGTATGTCAAGTAAAATCGTACTACAAAAACATCCAATTTTTGATAAAAAATATTCAATAAAATTAACATAAATTACAATTATTTAATTACGACAAAGTCACGTTTATTTTTTTCGGCATAAGTTTGCGCTGTTGAATCCTCGTATCCATATATTGTAACGTTTTGGTCACAAGAAAATATTTTGTCGTCATCGTTTTCGCCGATAACTGTGTTTTTATTCAAAAACGTCACTTTAATATTTTTTGCACCGCCTACTAAAACCGATGCTCCGACATATGTAACTGTATCTGGGAACACCATATTTTCTAGCAATTTACATCCTTCGAATGCTTTTGAACGTATCTTTTTTATTTCTTTTCCGAATTTAAATTCTTTCAAGTTGCAACAATTATAAAAAGCATATTCATCAATATATTTAAGCTTATCATTCGAAATGACTTTCGTTATTTTTGTACAGTTAAAAAACGCATTCGTCGCTATTTTTTCAAGGTCCTCATGTAATTTAACTACACCAGATACTGTTGCAGGACAATAAATCAGCTCTGTTTTGTCTTTACTATACAGCATCGAATTATAACTCGAATAAGTTTTATTATTTTCGTCAACAGTAAATTTAGTTACATTATCACAACCGAACAGTGCACATTCGCCAATTTCCGAAACATTTTCGCCTATAAAAATTTCTTTTAAATTTTTACAATTATAAAATGCTGCTCGGCCTATACCTTGAATTTTTCCGCCTAATTTTAGCGATTTTATATTTTCGCAACCGTAAAACGCAAAATCCTCTATTGTTGTAAGTTCTTCTGAAAATACTATTTGTTCTATTTCGTTATGTTCCCAAAACACACCGGAGCTTATAGCTTTAACTGTATCTGGAACAATAACTTTTTTGGCGTTACCAAAATAACAAGTCAAAACACCGTCTTCGCTAACTTTAAAATCCTCGCTTTTGGACTCTGCTTCTATTTTCTTTTGTTCTTGTAGTTCGCTAACTTCAAAATTTTTGTTATCGACATCATTAAAATTTGTGCTTTCTAAACCAAACGCTAGACTCTGAAAAGATAATGAGGACAACAAACACATGCTTAAACGCTTAAACGTTTTTTGTGCATTAAGCATACAATTCTCTCCTAACTAAAATATTTACATACTTATATTACAAACTTTCTTTACTATATAATACCACATTCAAAATAAAAGTCAATCCACAAATCAATTTTTTAACCCACAAATTAATTTTATTTTGAGCACGTTGATTTATATAGCCTACACATTATTTTTCTCATTAAATTAAATTCACATAAAATTTTTGATTTTCGAATTAAACCTCTTGACTTTCAACGTTTAAACGCATAAAATAATAATTAAGTTAATCATCCACGGGCCATTAGCTCAGTTGGTTAGAGCAACCGGCTCATAACCGGTCGGTCCTAGGTTCGAGTCCTAGATGGCCCACCATATTATCGCATAAAGTTTAGAAGCTTTATGCGGTTTTTATTTTGTATGTTTTTTGAAAACCAAAAAGCAGTATTCACATTGAACACTGCTTTTATAAATTATATCAGCTAAGATTAGCCAAGAATTTCGGTTACAACACCTGAACCTACTGTACGTCCGCCTTCACGGATTGCGAAACGTAATCCTTCTTCGATTGCGATTGGTGTAATAAGTTCAACGTCCATAACAACGTTATCTCCAGGCATGCACATTTCTGTTCCTTCAGGGAGTGAAATTACACCGGTAACATCTGTTGTTCTGAAATAGAATTGTGGACGATAGTTATTAAAGAATGGAGTATGACGTCCACCTTCGTCCTTAGTAAGGACATATACTTGACCTCTGAATTTTGTGTGTGGATTGATTGTTCCGGGTTTTGCAAGAACTTGACCGCGTTGAATATCTTCTCTTTGTACGCCACGGAGAAGTACACCTACGTTATCTCCTGCTTCAGCGTAATCAAGAAGTTTTCTGAACATTTCAATACCTGTTACAACAACTTTTCTGCGCTCTTCGGTTAAACCTACAAGTTCAACTTCTTCACTCATTTTGAGTTGTCCACGTTCTACTCTACCTGTTGCAACTGTTCCACGTCCTGTGATTGTGAATACGTCTTCAACAGGCATTAAGAACGGTTGATCTGATTTTCTTTCAGGTGTTGGAACAAATTCGTCAACTGCTTTCATCAATTCATGAATGCATTTATATTCTTCCGCAGAAGCATCTTTTGAACCTGATTCGAGAACTTTAAGTGCTGAACCACGGATAATCGGAGTGTCATCACCCGGGAAACCGTATTCGGTCAAAAGGTCACGAATTTCCATTTCGACTAAGTCGAGAAGTTCTTCGTCGTCTACTTGGTCAACTTTGTTCATGAATACCACGATGCTTGGAACGCCTACTTGACGTGCAAGTAAGATGTGTTCTCTTGTTTGTGGCATTGGGCCGTCTGCTGCCGAAACTACGAGGATTGCTCCGTCCATTTGTGCAGCACCGGTGATCATGTTTTTAACATAGTCAGCGTGGCCTGGGCAGTCAACGTGAGCATAGTGACGTGATTCTGTTTGATATTCAACGTGTGCGGTATTAATTGTAATTCCGCGTTCTCTTTCTTCCGGAGCTTTATCGATATTTGCATAATCTACAAATTCTGCGTCTCCGCCGAGGTTAAGAACCTTTGTGATTGCTGCGGTAAGAGTTGTTTTACCATGGTCAACGTGACCGATTGTACCAATGTTTACATGTGGCTTATTTCTTTCGAATTTTTCCTTTGCCATTGTAAATTTCCCCCTTTAAATTTCAAATAGTGCTTTTCTAAAGCCTATGGTAAATTCTATCAGTTATTAAACTGTAAATCAACAAGTTAATTCTAATCTTTTTTTCTGCTGGCAATAATTTGTTCAGAAACCGATTTTGGAACTTCTGCATAATGGCTTGGTTCCATTGTGTATTGTCCTCTTCCTTGAGTTCTGGAACGCATATCTGTTGCGTATCCGAACATTTCTGAAAGCGGTACTTGTGCGTTGATTCTTTGTGCACCGGAAATTGCTTCCATGCCTTGAATCATTCCACGACGTGAATTTATATCACCTATGACGTCACCCATGTATTCTTCCGGAACTATAACCGTAACTTTCATTATAGGTTCTAAAAGAACCGGGTCTGCTTTCTTCATAGCTGATTTAAACGCCATTGAACCGGCAATTTTAAACGCCATTTCAGAAGAGTCGACTTCGTGATATGAACCATCATAAAGTGTAACTTTTACGTCAACTACGTTATATCCCGCTAAAACACCCGAAAGCATTGCGCCTTGAATACCGTTGTCAACAGCGGGAATATACTCTTTCGGAATTGCACCACCGACTATTTGGTTTACAAACTCATAACCCTTTGTCGGGTTTGGCTCAACTTTAATCTTAACGTGTCCGTATTGTCCACGACCACCGGATTGACGTGCATATTTTTCTTCAACATCTGCTCCTTTGCGGATTGTTTCTTTATATGCAACTTGAGGTTTACCAACGTTTGCTTCTACTTTGAATTCACGTAAAAGTCTATCTACGATGATTTCTAAGTGAAGTTCGCCCATTCCGGCGATTATTGTTTGGCCGGTTTCTTCATCTGTATATGCTTTAAATGTCGGGTCTTCTTCTGCGAGTTTTGCAAGGCCTAAACCCATTTTTTCTTGACCGGCTTTTGTTTTAGGTTCAATTGCAACCCTTATAACCGGGTCAGGAAATTCCATAGATTCAAGAATTACCGGATGTTTTTCGTCGCAAAGTGTGTCACCTGTTGTAGTATTTTTAAGTCCTACCGCTGCCGCAATATCACCTGCGTAAACTTTTTCGATATCTTGTCTATGATTCGAATGCATTTGAAGAATACGTCCGAGTCTTTCGTTATTATCCTTAGTGGAGTTATAAACTGTTGAGCCGGCTTCGATTGTTCCTGAGTAAACTCTGAAGAAGCAAAGCTTTCCGACAAACGGGTCTGTTGCAATTTTGAATGCAAGTGCCGCAAATGGTTCTTCGTCAGATGATGGACGTTCTGTTTCTTCTTCTGTTTCAGGATTTACACCTTTAATTGCAGGAACATCAACCGGTGAAGGCATATAGTCAACAATTGCATCCAATAATTTTTGAACACCTTTGTTTCTATATGAAGTACCACAAGTTACCGGAACCATTGTATTTGCAATAGTTGCCTTTCTTATGCACTTCTTCATTTCTTCAACTGTTATTTCCTCGCCCTCGAGATATTTTTCCATTACTTCATCGTCTGACTCAGCAATATGTTCAAGCATTTCGGCATGATATTTTTCGGCTAATTCTTTCATATCTTCCGGAATTTCTTCTACTCTTATATCTTTTCCGAGGTCATCATAATAAACATAAGCTTTCATTTCGACTAAGTCGATGATACCTTTAAATGTATCTTCTGAGCCGATAGGAAGCTGAATCGGAACGGCATTACATTTTAAGCGTTCTTTCATCATTTTTACAACGTTGTAAAAATCTGCGCCCATGATGTCCATTTTATTGACATAAGCCATTCTCGGGACACCATACTTATCTGCTTGACGCCAAACTGTTTCGGACTGTGGTTCTACACCGCCCTTTGCACAGAGTACTGTAACGGAGCCGTCAAGAACTCTGAGTGAACGCTCAACTTCAACTGTAAAGTCAACGTGGCCGGGAGTATCTATGATATTTATACGATGATTTTGCCAGAAACAAGTTGTTGCCGCAGAAGTAATTGTAATTCCACGTTCTTGTTCTTGTACCATCCAGTCCATAGTGGCGGCGCCGTCGTGAACTTCACCGATTTTATGGCTTATTCCTGTATAAAACAATATACGCTCGGTTGTAGTAGTTTTTCCTGCGTCTATATGCGCCATTATTCCTATATTACGAGTCATTTCAAGCGATACTTTTCTTGGCATAATATCCTCCTTTTCGTTTTAATATTTTTTCTTGATTATTATGTGTCTTACTTAAAATTTTTAAACGATTTAAAAATTTAAAATTACCATCTGTAATGTGCAAATGCTTTGTTAGCTTCTGCCATTTTGTGAGTATCTTCACGTTTTTTAACAGATGCACCGGTACTGTTGATAGCGTCTAAAATTTCTCCGGCTAATCTTTCGATCATTGTTTTTTCTGAACGAAGCCTTGAGTAATTTGTGAGCCATCTGAGCCCTAATGTTTGGCGTCTATCAGCTCTTACTTCAATCGGTACTTGATATGTTGCACCGCCAACTCTTCTCGCTTTAACTTCGAGGTTTGGCATAATGTTTTCCATTGCCTCTTCGAAAACTTCAAGCGGTTCACGCCCTGTTTTTGTACGGATTATATCAAAAGATTTGTAAACTATTCTTTGTGCTACTCCTCTTTTGCCATCCACCATAATATTGTTAATAAGACGAGTTACAAGCTTTGAATTATAAAGCGGATCTTGTAAAACATCACGTTTTGGGACTGCACCTCTTCTTGGCACGTGTCTTCCCTCCTTCACAAAAATGATATCTTCGGTACTCGAAAGTAATTTAGCTCCCGTTTGCCAACACAGAGGTATCTATATATATAAAACACTTCTGCATTGAATTTTTAATGCAAACTTGTACTAATCAATTTTTTTACTTCTTTGCTGCACCGGCTTTTGGACGCTTCGCACCATATTTTGAACGGGCTTGCATACGTTTTGCAACGCCTTGAGCATCCAGCGTACCTCTTATAATGTGATAACGTACACCGGGTAAGTCCTTAACACGGCCACCTCTGATAAGAACAACACTGTGTTCTTGAAGGTTATGTCCAATTCCCGGTATGTAAGAAGTTACTTCAAAACCATTTGAAAGACGTACTCTTGCGATTTTTCTAAGAGCCGAGTTAGGTTTTTTCGGCGTAGCAGTTTTTACAGCTGTACACACACCTCTTTTTTGAGGAGAATTTTGATCAATTGCTTCTCTTTTTTTAGAGTTCCAACCCTTTAAAAGTGCAGGAGCCTTAGCTTTTCTTTCTTGGCTTTTTCTTCCCTTACGAACCAATTGGTTAAATGTTGGCATATTACACCTCCTTAAAATTAATAAAATTGTTGTGTAAAACTCTACACAGCAATTTATTTTACCATTTTTATTCCTAATTTGTCAATACATTTTATAAGCTGTAAAATTTATCCATATTCAACTGCAGTAATCTTCTAAAATACTATTTAAGACTTCCTCGTTTTCTGCAAAAATTCCTTCTTTTAAAAGATTTTTATCCGCTTCAGGTAAATCTTTTACTGATATCGGAGTGATTTTTGACGGCTTTTCTTCGTCGTTAATATCAAAAACGGCTATTTTTCCTTCATAATCTTTTATTATATATCCGCTTATTTTAGATTTATCTTCAAAATTCAAATCATCATTTTGCAAAACATTTTGATTATTTTCCGCACCGGAATCGCTCGGCAAATTATCAGTTTTTTTAATCGGCCAGAAAATAAACACTAAAACAAAAAGTATAATTATAAATATCCCAAAAATAATTTTTTTCATAAACATTCCTCTTATAAAACAATAAAATAAAAATTATTGTTTTACTTTTTTCCGTGTTTATTCATTTGTAAATTAAAAAAACAGCCAGATAATTGGCTATTTTTCTTTTTTGTATTTTTCATTTATAAAATTCATGGTTTCTTTTTTAGAATTTTTCGAAAGCATCCTAAAAGCTAGCAATAAATCTTTTTCCTCGTTTGTAATATTTTCAAAATTATTACTTTTCGTATTTTGAGTGTTTTTTGAAAAGTCTGAAAATTGTGCCGCACCTTCGGACTCTAAAATTTCAGTATAATTGACTCCAAATATTTTTGACAATGACATTATTGTTTTTACGTCAGGAATTATTTTCCCGAGTTCGTAATACGAATACGTAGATCTATCGACACCCAAATAATCAGCGACTTGCTTTTGAGTATAATTTATTTTTTTTCTAAATTTTTTGATTTTTTCTGAAATTTTATTAATCGCACCCATCGAAAGTTCAGCTCTTTTCCGATATATTTAAAATTAATATATCATATGTACAAATAAAAGTCAGCTGTATTTCGAATTTATATAAAAATATTATTGCGAACTAAAAAACCACGCTATGAAAGCGTGATTTAAACCTTTAAGATGCTTTATCCACCATATGAATCAAGAACTCATCTACAGTTGGAACATTATGTTTTACATTGTTGGAATACTCATATCCCCATTTCAATGTTTCAATATCCCCCTGAGTCCATACTCTGTGTATTATATTATTTATCTCTGTACGAAGAGCTTTTACATCTTTATGTATAAACTCAGCTACACATTCAAGAATATCTTTTTCTATATTCACTTGTTCTTTTTCCGGAAGATAACTAAGAGCTATCAACGAAAAGACTAAGTGACTATATCCACAATCCATATTTGTTATTCCCAAATTTGCAAGCTTCTTTCTAAAAATAACCTTATCCTTCTCGTAAGCATACAAATCAGGCGAAAAATTAATCTTAGAACTATAGACCGGCATTACTGCTATATTTTCGAAAATTTCGTCATATTCACTATTCTGAACAACATTCCTCAAAGAAGACAACTTGGCAAGCAACCAATATGTCATCAAGAAAATAGGAATTAAAAATAGATAAATTGTATAAAGAACATTCAGAGTCGTCTTATCCGTACCAGATGAACCAACAAAAGCTATCTTATATTTTAGATACACACCAAACGCAAAATACAATAAAAATAAAACAGGTGCCTGAACATGAGATGCAATTTGCTTCATATAATTACCATCGAAAATTTTCTTGCTATACAAAAAGTATAAAATTGCAGAATATAGAACTGCCTGCAAAGCATACCTTGCTACAACACGCATATCATGCGTATAAATAAAACTCTTCCATGGCAAACTATTTACAAATATATTTACAACAGTACAACAAAACACAGCCACAGTATAAACACAAGAAATCATCACTATGTTGCAACTTATACTAAACTTATCCTCTTCTTTATTATTTAAAACCAAAAAGCTTATAGGAACTAAAAAAGCAACTATACTATAAAAACAATTCCACTCGCGTGTAACAATACAAACAAATACGCAAAAAAAGACATAACAAAATAGAAAAAACTTTTTTCTAAATGACTCTCCAGTTCCGAAAATTTTTCTATTATTTAAAACCCCTAGCAAAAACAATCCATCAATAGACGAGCTAAATATTCTCCAAAATATAAGCCCTGCTATATCGAACATTGCCAAATCTCCCTTTCATTAAGAAAAAGTCCATGTATGACGGCGAGCACGTGGTTTTTTAATTTCAGCACTATCTTCTTCTGGGCTAAAAATAGCACCTGTATTTCTACGTTTACGAGGTTCTTTAATTTTGGCGTTATTTTCTTCTGGCCCAAAAATAATACCTGTATTTCTACGTTTACATGGTTTGCTTATCTTAGAAGCAACCTGTTGTTCCTGGTTATTTTCTACTTTTTCCACTATCGAATTAGCAAGAGTCAAGTCGATAGCTTTAACATTAACCTCCTTGATGTAAGCGTTCAATAAGCTCGTTAATAAGCCCGTTGATACTAATTCAGCTATCATAATAAACACATCCTTTCAATAATGATAATAATAATTATTCGAAAAAAATCAAGTACTTTTTTTCAATTTCTCCCTATTTCACAATTTATATTCATTTTCGACTCAAATATTTTGTGATAATTTACATATTTTACATTATCTGGCGTTATTCAACGACTTGCCTGATAGCAAGGTCGTAAAACATACCTTTTTGACTCATAAGTTCGTCATATGTTCCTTCTTCAACTATTTTGCCACCATCCATAACCAATATTCTGTCGCAATTTTTTATAGTTGAAAGCCTGTGCGCAATTACTAAACGTGTACTATTAAGCTTTTCTATACTCTTGGCAACATGATTTTGGGTTATATTATCAAGCGCAGATGTTGCTTCGTCAAAAAACAAAACTTGCGGTCTGTTTATTACGGCTCTGGCTATCATTATTCTTTGCTTTTGACCACCTGAAATTCCTCCGCTACCTTCAGATATTAATGTGTGCATTCCCATTGGCATGGCTTTTATGTCATCGTAAACGCCGGCCATTTCCGCCGCCTCCCATGCGTCATCCATCGTCTTCCAAGGAGCTGTTATTATTATATTCGAAAATATATCTCCGGGAAATAATGAACCGTTTTGCATAACAACACCGATTTTTTGACGCACGCTTCTTAAATCTAATTTAGACAAATCTCTTCCGTCATAATATATTGCGCCTTTATCCGGTGTTTCAAATCCCAATAAAAGTCGCATTAATGTAGATTTTCCACAACCTGTTTTTCCTACTATTGCTACATACTCACCTTTTTTTATTTTCAAATTGATATTGTCTAAAATAGTCGGACCTTTTTCTTCGTATTTAAATGAAAGATTACTTATTTCTATATCGCCTGAAAGAGAAAGCGGTATTCTTTTTCCCGCACCATTTTCAGGTTCTTGCTCCATTACAGGTTTTATCATCTTTAAAATCGGGCCCATACTTGCAAATTGAAGTGCAACTCCACTTATAGATGCTATTGCTGCTGTAACCGCTCCATAAGCTTGGTTAAATGCATAGTAATTCGCAGTATCAACTTTTGTTACTATTGCGAAATAATAAAGCACCATTGTTCCAACGGAACCTATAACTAAACTTATAACTCCATCGAGTTTTATTAATAAAGGCGGAGAATAAGCAAGTTTTGCAACGTTTGAATAATTTTCTGCCCATTTTGCAAACGCACGTTTTTCTGCGCCCGCTACTTTTATTTTTTGTATTCCTCCAAAAAGTGCATAAGTAAGTGACATTAATTTCGGGTCTAAATCAAGTTTTTTCTTATATATACTTTGTTTATAAAATATCATAAGAACAGAATATCCTATACTTATAAATGTTATTAAAAGTCCCGGAATAACCATTCCCGGTGCAAACGTACACATCGGAACTACATAGCTTAAAGAAAATACCGTTGCAAGTCCTGTTGAAAAAACCGAACTTACTATCATATGACAAAGCTCTGCAATATATCCCATTCTTGAAGCTAATTCTCCGGCTGTATAATCTTTAAAGAATTTAGTCGGCAAACTGAAAAATCTCATCATTATTGCGCTGTTGAACACTAAACTTATTTTTGTGTGGAATCTATTTTCAATTACGGTTTTTGTCATTCCTATAAGCAAGCTTCCTATCGTTAATCCTCCAAAAAACGACGCAAACGGTAATATCAACGACATTGTATTCGACGGTATCAAGTATTCAACAATCATTTTATTAACATACGTTGAGAATATTCCCAAAAGTTGCATTACAAGTGCCGCAGAAATCACAAAAAACACATCTGAATATGACAAATTTTCTAGCATAAACTTGAATAAATCTTTCATCTTCAAAGATTTAAGCGGAAATGCTTTATAAAAACAAAATGCATCTAAATTTATATTTTTGGCAGTTTCTTTATTTATTCTTTCTTTTTTTCCTGTTTCCGGGTCTACGTATTCATATCCGGACCATTTCGAAGGAATAATAGCCACTACATTACCTTTTTTTGTCGAACCCAAAAGGCAACCTGTACAATCTTTCCACCACTCGCCTTTTAACTCTACTCTACGCCTCATTGTATTTGACGGTCTGAGCATATAATCCAGCTGTGCGTCTAAAGTGTCTATACTCTCGGGCACGCTTAGAATAGGCCTGCCAAGATATGTTAATATTTCTGTCAATGCTCCTTTAGCTTGTTTCGATACTTTCGGCAAATCTATTCCAACCACCGAAAGTAAATCTGAAAACGCACCTTGAAACATTTCCTCGTCGCTTCTTTTTCTTTCTTCGATTTGGCTTTCCATAAAATCTACTCTCATTACTTTTTCGCCTCCTATTCCGTTATTATAAGTTGTTTATATATTCCGTTATTTGCCATGAGCTCATCGTGCGTTCCTCTTTCGACAACATTGCCTTTATCAAGAACAATTATTTCGTCACAATCTCTGACAGTAGAAAGTCTATGCGCAACGACCACACAAGTACAACCCAATCTACGAATATTTTGCATTACGCTACATTCTGTTTTGGCGTCAAGTGCTGAAGTTGCTTCGTCCAAAATGACGATTGTGGGTTCTTGCGCTAATGCTCTGGCTATTTCTAAACGCTGACATTGTCCGCCCGAAAAATCTCGTCCGCCTTCTGAAATAACATGGTCGTATCCATCAGAACGAGTTACTATAGAATCGTGTATATCGGAATCTTTCGCAGCTATCATAACAGCAAAGTCTTCTATTGATTCGTCCCACATACGAATATTATTTTTTATTGTATCGTGGAAAACTACTTTATCTTGGTCAACCATTGCAAGCGAACTATGGAATCTATAAGGATTAATCTCATCTTTTGTTTTACCATCAAAAGTTATTTCGCCTTCCCATGGTTTATAAAGTCCCGTTAAAAGTTTTGCAACGGTAGATTTACCGCTACCACTACTTCCGACAATCGCTGTCCATTGACCAGGTTTTAAACTCATGCTGAAGTCTTTAAGCAAAGGTTTTGCAAGTTTACTGTATCCAAAAGTTATATTTTTTACATCAATATAACCTTGAAGCTTTGTTTCTTCTGTATCATTTGAAGTATCTTTATCGGAAATATCCGGTTTATAATCGAGAACGTCTTCTACACGTTCCATTTCACATCTCATTCCGATAAAATTCTGATATAAATCTATAATTTGGTTTATCGGTCCGAAAAAACCTGATAAAAATCCTTGAAACGCCATAAACATACCGATTGTAAATTCGCCGTTCATTATTAAATACACAGCTGAAAATGTTGTAACTAAGCTTGCTATGGTTTTAACGAACACAGGTAATTGTCCTAAATATTGTGTAAATTTGAAAATTTCGTTTTCGGCATTATTCTTCTTTGAGTAGTATCCTGCCCATCTTTCAAAATATCCGCTTTCCGCACCTGTCGATTTTATTGTTTCTATCATTTCAAACCCCGAGTAAGTTACACCCATTAATTTACCATTATTAGGTGCAGATGCACGTTTGAAATCCAAAATCTTTTCTGATGTATATTTAGCCAAAAACATATCTATAATAGTAGCTATTATTCCGATAA
>CAMJYS010000006.1 GCA_946410005.1 uncultured Clostridia bacterium
ACCGAGATCTACACTCTTTCCCTACACGACGCTCTTCCGATCTCCGGCAACGAAGGACTTGAAAAAACCGTTCTGCTTTATCAGGAAGGAAACGACATTGTGGATAAATGCGAAAAAGAGCTCGAAAATGCAAAACTCAAATTGACTGTAATTAGCAAAGATAAAGGAGCGACATTGTAAAAATGTTTGCAGAAAAAATGGAACTGTATAGAAAATCCATAAATGATTTTCTGGAAAATTATTTGGATAGTATAAAAAATAAAATTGAGCAAAATTTGTTTAAATCCATGAAATATAGCCTTTTGTCCGACGGAAAAAGAATTCGTCCGATTTTAACTTTAAGCGTATATGATTTATTAAATAAAGGCGAAAAAAATGACGAAATTTATAAATTTGCCGCAGCGGTAGAAATGATTCATACTTATTCGCTTATTCACGACGATTTACCTTGTATGGACGACGACACAACAAGACGTGGGAAGCCTTGCAATCATATTGTTTACGGAGAAGATATAGCACTTTTAGCCGGCGATGCACTTCTTACTCAGGCTTTTGAAATTATGAGCTCGGTAAACAATGAAAATATAAATCCGAAAAATATTCTAAAAAGTATTAATGTTTTGGCCAATTGCGTAGGTTCCGCAGGTATGATTTCAGGGCAATGTTTTGATATTAAGTTGAATGGTCAAAATTACGACAAAAAAGAGCTTTTAAATATTTACAATTTAAAAACTTCTAAGCTGATAGCTGCTTCTACAATAATCGGAGCGGTTTTAGCGGGCGGAAACAGCGAAGAAATTTCATATATCAAAAAATTCGGCGAAAATATAGGGATTGTTTTTCAGCTTGTTGATGATATTTTAGACAACGAAACTTACAACATTTCGATTTTTAAAAATCCAAATATAAATGAATTAATACAAAATTTAACCTATGATGCCATAAATGCCATAAAGAAAATAAACGGAAATATCGAATTTTTGGAAAATTTCGCAAAATTTTTGGCATCAAGAGTGATTTAGTGGGTAGTTTTAAAATTTTAGATAAAAGGTAAGGAAATATGAATTTTTATAACGATGATTTTTCGATTTTAAATAGTATGGATTTCCCGAAAGACTTAAAAAATGTAAAAAATTTGAATGAACTTTGCTCTGAAATACGAAAAAAAATAATAGATGTAGTTTCTAAAAACGGAGGACATTTAGCTCCGAATTTAGGAGTTGTAGAGCTTACGGTTGCGCTTCATAAAATTTTTAACGACGACGAAGATAAAATAATATGGGACGTCGGACATCAAAGTTATACTCATAAAATACTAACAGGAAGATACTCCAAAATGGATACGTTGAGGCAAAAAGACGGAATATCCGGATTTATGAACAGAAACGAAAGCGAATACGATGCATTTACTTCGGGACATAGCAGTACATCTATTTCGGCAGCACTCGGTCTTGCAAATTCAAAAAAAATATTTAATGAAAAAGGACATGTGGTTGTTGTAATCGGTGACGGAGCTTTGACCGGAGGACTCGCTTATGAAGGTCTAAATAACGCTGGAAGATTCAATAAAAATTTTATAATTATTTTGAACGATAACAAAATGTCGATTTCTAAAAATGTCGGCGCTATGGCTAGATATCTTTCAATAGCAAGAGTAAAGCCTGTGTATATGAAAGCAAAAAATGCTCTCGAAAAAGTTCTCGACAAAACAAAAATCGGCTTGAAAATCAAAGATTTGATGAAGTGGTCCAAAACGACCGTAAAAAAAGTAATTTGTCAGGGAAATATATTCGAAGATATGGGATTTACTTATTACGGCCCCGTAGACGGACATAATTTAGAAGAGCTACAAAATGCTTTAAATATTGCAAAAAACTTAAATAAGCCATCTGTAATACATATTATTACAACAAAAGGCAAAGGATATAAATTTGCTGAAGAAAATCCGAAAATATATCACTGCGTACCACCTTTTGATGTAAATACGGGTGTTGTGTTGAATAAAAATCAAGAAAATTTTTCAAAAGAATTTGGCAAAACCATGTGCGAGATAGCGAACGCAGAGCCTAGACTTTGCGCTATAACTGCGGCAATGACTTCGGGAACCGGTCTTGCAGAATTTAGGAGTAAATATAAATCGAGATTTTTTGATGTAGGTATAGCCGAAGGACATGCGGTTACTTTTGCGGGCGGGCTTGCCACCGGAGGATTAATACCTGTTTTTGCGGTTTATTCAAGTTTTTTACAAAGAGCATACGATCAGATCGTTCATGATGTGTCTTTGCAAAATTTAAAAATAGTTTTTGCGATAGACCGAGCGGGATTTGTCGGAAACGACGGAGAAACACACCACGGAATATTTGATGTTCCGTTTTTAAATACAATACCTAATGTCACAATTTACGCTCCAAGTTTTTTGGAGGAACTAAAACCAATGCTCGAAAACGCAATTTATGTTTCGCCAAAAATATCGGCTGTAAGATATCCAAAAGGAAATGGCTTTAAAAAAATTGAAGAATTTAAATATACTGGAAACAATTTTGATTTTTATGGCGATGAAAATTCGGATTTTTTAGTAATTACATACGGCAGAATTTTTTCAAACGCATATTTTGCTACAAAAGAAGTAAATAAAGATATTTGTCTTTTAAAGTTAAACATAATAAAGCCTATTGATATCTTATGTGTAAAAAAGTCAATAAACTTTAAAAAAATAATATTTTTTGAAGAATCACTGAAATCCGGCGGAGTAGCGGAAAAATTTTCAACTTTGTTAATTAATTTGGGTTATAAAGGAGAATACAAAATAAACGCCGTAAATGATGAATTTGTAAAACATGCCACAATAGATGAACAACTTAAACAATACAATTTAGATGTAATGGGAATGAAAAAAGTTATTGAAGAATTTTTTTATTAAAAAATTCCCTCTCTTCTTTTGTAAAAAAGTAGAGAGGGTAAAAATTTAGATATAAATTTTAAGAATTTTTTTAATATTATCAGCCGTTACAGCCACAGCCGCAACCACAACCGTTTCCGCAACAGTTGTCATTTCCGCCACAGCAGCAGCATAGGACAATAATTAAAAGTATAATAAGACAACAGCTGTTTCCGCCAAATATGTTATTGCACATATGTGAATTCCTCCTTTTAATATTTACATTAACTATATTATTTAAAATCCATATAATTGGTGACATTCAATAAAATACTATTGACTTTTTGATAAACTTGTCCCATAATGACAATTAGGTGGACTCTATTATTAATTAATTTTCAGGAGGGAAATATATGCGAGAAAATATTTACAAGATGTCGAAAAAGTTACTTGGAAATCCTGAATTTTGTAAAAAATTAGCTGAAAAGGAAACTTTTGACGACACTTACAAGTTCTGTGAATCCATACAAGGTGGTTATACGAAAGAAGAATTTGAAAGCTTTTTAGATGAATCGGTTCATAACATGAATAAAGCTTTCATGGAAATGCTTTCACAAATTCCAAATGAAAAGCAAGAAAAATTTATAAAAGATTTCGCAAAGGAATTTTGCGGAATGTCAGAAACAGATTTTAATATTTTAATCGGAAAATTAACGCCGAAACAAATGTCGCAAGTTACCGGCGGGATAAAAGGCCGAACTTACAATAAAATGCTTGCAAGCTCTTTGGCCGCATTAACCCTTGTATCTCCAATGCAACCGGCCTTTGCTGCAGAAAATGTCACAAGTTCAAAAGAAATATCCGGCGCTAATAAAAATCAAGATAAAAACGAAAGCGAACAACAGCCGGGGCTGTTTAAACGAATTTGGGAAAAAACGAAAAATTTTGTATGGAATAACAAAGGCAAAATTACCATAGGTGCCGCAGTTTTAGCGACTTTATTACTGTATGGATTTAACGTGAAAGGGTTAAGAACAGAAATTATAAATCCAAAGGCTAAAAAAATTGGAAAAGATGTAAAAAGTTTTTTTGTGAGCTCGACAGACTCGACAGATAAAAATAAATTAAAATACCGTATGGAAAAAAAGAAAACCGAGGATGGTAGTCACCATGTTAAATATACTATTCAACAAGGCAATGAATGTTATATATTAAGTAAGACATTTGGTTTGGAAGACGATGCTAAAAATGAAATGAGTGAAATAAATAAAAAAATAGAAGATAATGGAAATATAGATGATATTAAAAAAGATCTGCGAGAAGGTTGGAATGCAAGTTACAATAATAATTATGAATCATCGAAGAAGAGCGCTAAACAGTACTATAAAGATGTGAAAAACAAATTATTGGATAAAACCGGTATAGGCGATCTACTATTGGGTGTAGGCTTTGTAGGTTTTATGATTGAAGATGCTCAAAATGTTGCCAAAAATGTTGAAAATTTATGGAATTTCAGATGGACTTATCAAAGCATGAAAAAATCATTGAAAAAGTGGTATGAAAAAAAGCTTAATGAATTGAATTCAAGAGAACTGACAGTAGAAGAGTCTTTGCAAAATCTCAATGAACTTTTTAGCGTTGTAAAAGGACAATCAAAAGCAAAAGAAACTATTAGAGCTCAAGTTAATACAATACTGAGAGACCGTGATTTCTATAAACGCAGAGGACAACAATACAAAAAATGTAATATATTCTATTTCATAGGGCCATCCGGCGTAGGAAAATCCATGATTGCAAAAGGTCTTGCTGACTTTAATGTTCTTTCTTCGTCAACTCCATATTACATGTCCGCTTCGTCAATAGACAAGAAAAGTAATGAATCATATATTGAACAACTTTTCGGTGTAAACAGAAGTTATTACAGCTATGGAAATGAAAATTCTAAGGGAGAAGCTACCAGCTTAGTACAATATATAAAATCAAATCCTAACGGTGTCGTTGTTATAGACGAATACGACAAAATGTGGTGCGAAGGACTTGACGAAATATTCAGAACCGCAATGGATAAAGGAGAAATAGAAGTAAGACAACAAAAGATAGATTGCAGTAATATAACTTTTATTTTAACTTCTAACGAAAGCATTGAAGCTATAAGAGGAGATAAACCAATAGAAGTTGAAATGGACGACGGAACAACAAATTTAGTCAGCCACGATAGATCGTTTATAAATCGTGTCACACGTGTACAGTTTGAAAACTTGTCTGTTGAAAATAATATGGAAATCATAAAACAAGAATTTGAAGATACCGCTCTTTCATATTGGAAAGACGATGAAATTGCCGGAATAGATATCGTACTAGACGATGATTGTTTAAGAAAAATGGCAATAGCAGTTATCGAAACAAAACGCGGTGCAAGGTATATTGAAGAACTCAGAAAAAATTTGATGAGAGATGTAACCAAAAAAATATTTAACTCCTCAAATGACGGAAACAGCGGTGTTTCCACATATAGAGGTAAACAACTGTTTGCTTGCTTTAATGATTATGACACAAACGAGAAAAAACACAGCTTCAGACTGCTTACAGAAGCGGAAAGAAACGCTTTGGTCAAAAAGCACGTCGAAGTCATGAAGAAATACTTCGAATCATCAGCTTTGGCTTACTGGAAAGACAAGGCCGACGTAGATATAGTTTTGGATGACGAATGCTTAAGAAAAATGGCACTTTCGATCATCGCAACAGGAAACAGTCCAAAATACATTGAAGTTGTTGAAGAAAATCTAATGAAAGATGTTGCCGAAAAAATATATGGTACATCCGACCAAGATGGTTCTGACAAAGATTCCAAATATAAAGGACAAAAATTACTGGCATACTTTAATGATTATGGTATGGATGAGGAAAAACACGGCTTTACACTTCTGTCCGAAGACGAAAAACGTGCTTTGGATAAAAAGGAAGAAAATAAAGTTAAAATCGATAATTTGGATATAGAGTCTATTGAAGAGCAAAAATCAGAAACCGATGAAGAAAAGAATTCAGAGACTACTGAAGAACAAAAATCAGAAACCGATGAAGAAAAAAATTCAGAGCCTGCTGAAGAACAAAAATCAGAAACCGATGAAGAAAAAAATTCAGAGCCTATTGAAGAACAAAAAGCAGAAACCGATGAAGAAAAAAGTTCAGAGCCTAATGAAGAGCAAAAATCGAAAAATGATAAAAATAAAGTTAATCCGATAGACATAAAACCATTAATTCCGGAAAACAAAAATAGGCGTTAACAAGCAAATTAATTAACTGTTCTTCTGTAAATTAATAAAATATTTACAGGAGAATTTTTTTATCAGTAAATAAATTATTGACTATTTCGTATAATATGTTTAGAATATTATCGAGAATCAAAATACTGGGAGGATTCATCTTATGGAGGAAAATTTATCAGCAGATATTGTTACTTTAATTGACGATGAAGGTATAGAGAGAGAATTCGAGGTTTTGGATTTCATTGAAAATTCGCAAGGGAAATTTTATGCCCTAATGCCTAATTTTGATTTGCCGGATGAAAACTTAAATAAAGAAGAAACTTATTTTATCTTTCAAGTTATTGAAGAGAATAACGAAGAACAACTGATAGAAGTATATGATGATGAACTTTTAGATGAATTATCCGAAGAGTTTGAAAAACGTCTTGAAAGTAACTATTAATATTTAAAAAATCAACAAAAATATTATTCTGCTTAATTCGCGGACTGTGTTCATATAACCCTACAACTTTTTATAGGGAGCTCGGCCTCCCGTATCTGATTGCAGACCTCCCGATTATTTGTCGGACGAAGGGAGCGTGAGGATGCGGGGAGAGCACCCACCTGCTTAGGTAGCAGGTTATTTCGAGCACGATACGGTTAAGCGGAATTTTATTGTGAAAATATTGATGTTTTTTATAAATTCGGACAAGTTGTTTAATCTCTTGGATTATGATATACTGTACTTGAATGAAATGGTAATTAAAATTAGGTGGTGCCGGTTTTTTTGAACAGTCTTTTACTTGACATTTCAGTTGTAATGATTTTTTGTATATTCATTATTTTAGGTTTTAGGAGCGGTGTTATAAAGTCATTTTTATCATTTGCAGGTTATATTTTTTCATCGCTAAGTTCAGTATATTGTGCGGATATATCGTCGAAATTTGTGTACTTTAACTTTATAGAGCCGGAAATATTAAAAAAAGTGGAAAATCAAATTATGAGTAAAACGTTTAATTTAGACAAGCTTTTAAATTCTATTCCAAAGCCTATTCTTGAGTTTTTACCCAAAAACGGAATAACACCATCTACAATAAGCCATATTATAAATAATAATACGGTTTCTGTTTCAGCACAGAAAATAGTAAATTCATTTTCACCGATAATTATAGATATTCTTAAATCTTCGTTTACTGCCGTGTTATTTATAGTTTTTGTAATACTTACAAAATGGATATCAAAATTAATTTTCAGAATATGCAAATTCTCACCTATAAAACATACCAATACCATTTTAGGGGGAATTTTCGGATTATTTAAAGGATACATATCAATATTAGTTTGTATGTGCTGTTTAAGAGCGATTATCACAATTAAGCAAGATGTAGACGTTTCACAAATTTTTTCTGAAGAAAGTATATCAAATACCATGATATTTAATAAAATGTATGAGAACAATCCAATTTATAACTTTTTTATAGGAGTGTCTAATTGAAAATAAAATTATGGAAGGACTTTTATGCGAAATGAAAGATTTATTTTGTGAAAAAGGCAATTTAACAGTTCCAAATATTTTATCGGTTATGAGAATAATACTTATCTTTCCTTTCGTAATATCAATATTGAATGACAATTATATTCACGCAGGAATAATTTTGATTTTATCCGGAATCAGCGATTTATTAGATGGCATAATTGCAAGAAAATTAAATCAGATAACAACTCTCGGAAAAATTCTTGACCCTATGGCTGATAAATTAACACTTATGGCTGTTATGATATGTTTTGGAATAAAATTTCCATGTATATTTCCATTTATGATTATTTTGGTTTTTAAAGAACTATGTATGCTTTTTGGTGGAGCAATACTTATAAAACAAAAGAAAATTCCGACAACCGCAAGATGGTATGGAAAGTTCGCTACAGTGGTATTTTATTTTTCTGTAATTATAATAATCGGTTTGAAAGCACTTTTCGGAATAGAAAATTATTTTGTAAATATTTCATTGATGCTTTTAACAGCATTGTGTATGTGTTATTCTATATTTAGATATTTTCAAATTTTTATGTTTATTATAAAAAATGACGAAGCGTTAAAATAATTCATTTAGAGCAACGGTTTATAATATAAAAAATAAAACATTTAAGGAGTAAAAATTATGCTTTGTTCAAGATGCAAAAAAAGAGCTGCGGTAGTTTTTATATCTTCAAATAAAAATAAAAATTCAGGAACGGAAGGATTATGTGTTCCTTGTGCAAAAGAAATAGGAATAAATCCTTTTGATAATATAATGAAAGATTTTAATATTTCGGAAGAAGAAATGTCAGATATGCAAGAGCAAATTTCAGAAATTTTTGATGGTGACTCGGATCAAGGTGATAATAATGACGAAGATGAAGAAGACATCGTTAAAGGTGGTGCGACAACTTTTCCGTTTGTTAAAAATCTGTTTTCGAATATGCTTTTCTCTAATAAACCTAATGACAATGATGAATCTTCGGAAAATTCTGAAAAAATTGAAAAATCAAAAAAGAAAAAGAAATCCAAAAGAAGAAACTTAAATTTATATTGCATAGACTTGACCGCTAAAGCTAAAAATGGTCAAGTAGACCGCATAATCGGAAGAGATAAGGAAATTAACAGAGCAATACAAATTCTGTGCAGAAGAACAAAAAACAATCCTTGTTTAATCGGTGAACCCGGTGTCGGAAAAACTGCCATTGCGGAGGGATTAGCGTGTAAAATAGCTAACGGAGATGTGCCGTTTAAGTTAAAGAAAAAAGAAATATTTTTACTGGATTTAACCGCTCTTGTAGCAGGTACGCAATTTAGAGGACAGTTTGAAAATAGAATAAAAGGACTTATCGAAGAAGTAAAAAAGGAAGGTAATATAATACTTTTTATTGATGAAGTTCATAGTCTGGTCGGAGCGGGAGATTCCGAAGGCTCGATGAATGCGGCGAATATTTTAAAACCAGCTCTTTCAAGAGGTGAAATACAAGTAATCGGCGCCACTACTTTCGCAGAATATCGAAAATATATCGAAAAAGATTCTGCTTTGGAAAGAAGATTCCAATCCGTAAAGATAGCTGAATCCACCATAAATGAAACTATAGATATTTTGAAAGGAATAAAAGACTATTACGAAACGCATCATAGAGTAAAAGTATCTGATTATATAATAAATCGTTTGGTTACCCTTTCAGAAAGATATATAACCGATAGATTTTTGCCCGATAAAGCAATTGACCTTTTGGATGAATCCTGTACACATGCATCGTTGGAAAACAAAGATTTGGCAAAATACGATTTAGAAAACGCAGATTTGCAAAAATTAAAATCAGAAGAAGAAGCAATTTTAGCTTCAGGTGAAGAAGCTGATTACGAAAAATTAGCACAAATTCGCTGTAATATAGCTAAACTCGAAAAAGAAATAGAAAGCTTAAAAGAAATAGCTCTTAATAGAGAAGTTACTGAAAACGACATAGCTTATGTTATAGAACTTTGGACAGGAATACCGTCATCGAAAATAACAGAGCATGAATTTAAAAAACTGGCAAATTTAGAAGACCATTTAAAAAAGAAAATAATAGGTCAAGATAAGGCTATAAAAGAAATTTCAGCAGCAATCAGAAGAAATAGAGTGCAAATAAGTCCTCGCCGTAGACCGGCATCGTTTATATTCGTCGGACCAACCGGAGTCGGTAAAACAGAGCTTGTTAAAACTCTCGCAACGGAACTTTTTGACGTTCCCGATTCACTCATAAAAATAGATATGTCAGAATACATGGAAAAACATTCTGCGGCTAAAATAGTAGGTTCACCTCCCGGATACGTTGGATATGACGAAGCGGGTCAATTAACAGAAAAGGTTCGTCAAAGACCTTATTCCGTTTTGCTTTTTGATGAAATCGAAAAAGCACATCCTGACGTTTTAAATATTCTTTTGCAAGTTTTGGATGAAGGAAAAATAACGGATTCGCACGGCCGAGTTGTCAATTTTGAAAACACAGTAATAGTTATGACATCAAACGCCGGAAGTAATAAAAAAGATGGTGCTTTGGGATTTGCAAAAACTGAAGGCGATTTAGTAAAAGAAAAGACTTTAAAAGCATTGAAAGAATTTTTAAGACCTGAGTTTATGAGTAGAATTGACGAAATAATCGTGTTTAATAATCTGACAGAAAAAGATTACGAAAAAATTGCGAAAATTATGCTCGATGAATATGTTGATATACTTTCTGAAAGAAATATAAAATTCAGCTATGACAACGAAGCTTTGAAAAAATTAGCAAACAAAGCATTTGGCGGTGAAAGCGGAGCAAGGGATTTAAGAAATTTGATTAGAAAAGAAGTCGAGGATAAAATTTCTCTTGCAATAGTAGATAATGACGGATTTGACATAGGAGAAGTTAAATTAACTGCAAATCCGGAGCTAAATTTAATCGTGAACAAAAAATAAAATTTATAAAGAGAATATGCTTAGCGGCGTATTCTTTCTTATTTTTTCGGAATTATGTATAATTAGAGTATATTTAACGGTTACCCGAGGTGATGACTTATTAAATGTCCATATTGTGCTTATTTAGAAAGTAAAGTTACGGAATCACGTTGTGCAGACGACGGATTAAAAGTTCGTAGGCGTAGGGAATGCGAAAGCTGCCATAGACGTTTTACGACATACGAAGTTATAGAAAGCGTGCCGATTATGGTAATTAAGCGCAATGGAATGCGTGAGAAATTCGAGAGGAAAAAAGTTTTTGACGGGCTTTTTAAATCCTGTGAAAAAAGGAAAATCACGCTCGATGATATTGAAAAAATGACGGATTCCATAGAGAAAAAAATTCAAAGTTTGCCGGAACGTGAAGTTTCATCAACCCATATCGGTGAACTTTGTATGGATGAACTCAAAAAAATCGACGAAGTTGCGTATATACGTTTTGCGTCTGTTTATCGAGAGTTTAAAGATGTCCAAGCTTTTATGAAAGAACTCGAAACTTTTTTAAATAAATAATTCCTAGTAAAAAACACCTTTTGAATTTTTCTTCAAAAGGTGAATTTATTTTCTGGTGGACTTAAGGGGGGTCGAACCCCTGACCTCTGCATTGCGAACGCAGCGCTCTACCAACTGAGCTATAAGCCCGAAACCGTACACATATATATAGTATAGCATAGGATATATTTTGTCAACTCGTAAATTTAAAAATTAAATCCAAAATAGGTATTGACATTTTGTGCCCATTTGATATAATAATGAATGGTTGCTGATATAGCTCAGCAGGTAGAGCACATCCTTGGTAAGGATGAGGTCACCGGTTCAAGTCCGGTTATCAGCTCCATAGATCTCTTTTATAATATTTTTCTGTAATGATTCAAGCTTTTCCTCGGATTTGTTTCCGAGGAATTTTTTATTCAAAAATTTTCTGAAAAAATTTTTCTCTATAAATTCCACAAAATAGCGGTTTTGAGTGAATAATTTATTCTAAAACGACAAATTATAAAAAATATTCACAAAAGTATTGACAATAAAATTTCAAATATGTATCATATATACGAAAACAATAATTTGTAGAAAGGTGGTTTTTTTGATGAATACAAAAAAACACGGTAAAGTTACTATGGCATTGGTCATGATTGGAGGTTTGGCGGCGCTTTCAATTGCATATGCGGCAATTTCAACACAGCTCAACATTCGAACGAACGGAGACTCAGAAAAAGTTGAAGCGTCTGCAGTTATGTTTGATGAGACTTCTGATGCATGTAAAGGTTATGGCGTTTCAAAGCCTGTGGATTCGAGTGGGGTAATATCAGCTTCAAATGAATATGAAAATACACCGGGTAAAGAAACAGATAACGATTTAGCAAAATGCGGAAGTGTTGTAATTGGAAGTTCAAACAAAAGAAACGATACTGTAACAATTAATGGAACAATTCTAAGAGATTATGGTGCGTTTGCTGTTTATAAATTGACTATAGTGAATAGAGGTAGTACTGCTGTACAATTAACAAATAGTCCTAATTCTAACGATGTTATAAAATTCACAGATGGTACAGATTCAAAAATTCAGAAAAACGTAACAATAGGAGTATACACAAATCCGGAATGTACATCATTGGTTTATCAAGGTGCACAAATTGCAGGAGGCGCGTCTACTACATGGTATGTAAAAGTTGCTCACAGAGCTTATGGCACAGAATATACTGGAAGTAACCCGACGGATATATCATATGGTAACGATACACAAGATATTACATCAGGCCAATTCGGATTTACAATTACACCGGTTTGGGAAAACGTTCAATAAAGAAAATATAGAAAAACTATATTTTAATTCTTAATTTGAAAATGATAGGAAGTTTATGGTGAAGAATTATGTAAGTAGGTTGTGGAAATTGAAAAAGAATACAATAATTTTATTAATTGCGGAATTCTTACTTACAGTCGCTTTAGTTGTCGACAGTTTCATATATGATATTGTGTCTATAAATTTTTTAACAGTTTCTATGGCAATGCTATCGGTATGGCTGGTAGCACTTGCCAGATTCGAAAAAGATGATAGACGTTATAACGAAGATGCGATTTCAATAGTTATAATAGTTGCGGCGTCATATTATATATCAACTTATCTGTTTGGACTTATTTCAGGATTTCATTGGAACACAAACGATATGTCATTTTTTGGAATAGCTAAAAATTTATTGCAGTTTGGGCTATACATTGTCTTTTGCGAAATGTTTAGATATGTTATTGTCTCGAAAAGATATAAATCGAGATGGATCTATGTTTTGCTTATAATAATTTTATCTCTTTGCGATACATCTGACTTGATATATAAATGTAATTTAAAAGATATTAGCGATACGGTAGAATTGGTAGGATATTACGTTTTACCAAGTATCTTAAAAAACGTTACACTTACTTATGCTTCATTTAAAGTCGGATATAAGCCGACAATTATTTATAGACTGTTGCTTGAATTGCCGATATACTTTTTGCCATTTATACCGAACACAGGGCTTTATCTTCAATCCGTAATTAATATAGTATTACCTGTTATGCTATTTTTGTATTTCTTTGTTTCATTCAGAAAATTCAAACAAGCAAAAGTTAATAATAAGAATAAATATTTAAGTTATATTTTACCGACATTGCTTTTGATGATATTGCTGTCGGGCGTCGCACTTGTCAGTGGATATTTTAAATATTATTTAGTTACAATAGGTTCCGGATCTATGACACCCACAATATGTAAAGGTGATGCGATTATAGTAAAAAAACTTGATGAAGAAGAAATCAAAGAATTAAATGTCGGTGATGTTCTTGTGTTTAGAAATTCAGGTAAAACAATTGTGCATAGAATTGTAAAAGTTCTGCAAATTAAAGGGAAATATTGTTTTAAAACCAAAGGTGATTATAATGTTGCAGAAGATGCAAATATTACAAATCAAGATGACGTTGTGGGAACTACTTATTTAAGAATCCCGTGGATAGGTATTCCTACGGTTTGGCTTAATGAACAAGTAAATTTCTAATGAAAGTAGAGTGTTTAAGGTGAAAAAAATAAAAAAATCAAGTATTTTTATTGCGATAATACTTGTATTGCTGTCATCTGTTTGTTTTTACTTCGGCGCAAACTATAAGCTTGAACATAGGCTTAATTACAGCGAAAAAGGAAGTATGGATTACAAAGTTTTTTTGAAAGAAAACAATGATTTCGAAACTCCTTTTTTAGAAAAAGACAAAAAATATATTGCAAGTTTGATAGACCATATCGATATTGATTATAAATATGCTTTTAAATCAAACTATGATATGGATGTAATTTGTAAATATTACGTTTTAGCCTCGGCTTATGTTCAAGACGGTAGCAATGAGGGCAAAGTGATTTATCAAAAAGATAAATATATTTTGGAATCTAAAACCAAAGAATTTGCGGCGCAAAAAGAAGTAAATTTGAACGAAACAGTAGTTTTAAATTATGATGAATACAATAACATAATTAAAGATTTTACATCGAGATATAATCTTTCGAGTACGAAAAATACGCTGGATTTGTCGTTATGTATTGAACTTGAAGCGAAAAATGAAAATTTTGAAAATCCGTTTGTTGACACAAGCAAGTTAAATGCGACAATTCCTTTAACAGATCAAACTTTGGCGGTAGACCTTGAGTACAAAGAGATTGACCAAAACGGAACAAAAGTTCAGGTATCTTCAAATAAACTTGTAAATATTTTACTGTTTATTGCTGCGATTTTAAGTGCATTACTTGCTGGTATTCTTATAACTTCGATTGCAAAGCAATATTTAAAAATAAAAAACGAAGAAACGAAATACCAAAGAACCAGAAACGAGATACTTAGCAGCTATAATAAAGTTATTTCAAAGCTTACAAGTATAACGGATATGTCATCTTACGATGTAGCTGATACGAATGACTTTTTAGATCTTGTGAATATAAGAGATTGTCTTGACAGGCCGATACTTTTCGTGGAATTGGAAAAAGATAAACTTGCATGGTTTATGGTTTTAGATAATGCTGTTTTCTATAGATATATTTTAAAAGATGAAGAAAATGAAAAAAATGGCGAGAAATCCGAAATCTAAATTTATGTAGGATTGGTGTTTATGAAAAAGCGCATAAACAGAATAAATAAAAACAGATTCAAGCGGTAATATTTTGCGCCATTTTTAAGTGGCGCATTTATTTTTTACACAATTTAGTGAAAGAAGGAGAAAATTTCATGAAAAAAAGGCATAAACTTTTTTATCGGCATAGACTAGCAAGTTCAATTTTTTATTTGTTTAGTTTTGCAGCGCTTATTTGTACAGTTTCAATTGTATACACCTCAATTACCTCTTCGCTTAATATATCAGGGGAAGGTATAGTTGATGGACCGGTTAACGAATACTACTATAAATCAGGATATTTTTATGAGGATGAAGCTTGTACGGTAAAAGTAACTTCAAACGGCTCGGATGTAAGAAAGTTTTCCGATATGGTAAATATAGCAAAGGACGGAAATACTATATACATGATGAGCAACTACACTGTTGGAGTCGGAACTGAAGAAGTAACGGTTGGCGCAAAGAACATACAAGTAAAACGTCATCCGAGTTTTACAAGTAGAAGTATGTTTTATATAATTGTATCGTCAGCAGCGCCATCATCAGAATATAAAACTTTTACTATTAAAGCTGAAAATTCAAGTGGTTCGATAGTATTTGATGGACAAAATATAGAAGTTTCAACAGATGAAGGTGGATTATTTAATCTTTATGGAACAAATGCTACATTGAATATTATCGGTAGTGAAAAATCAAACGGAGAAAAAAATGTAAAACTAATAAATAGTAAAATTAAAAATTCTTCAGATTCTGTGGGCGGCGCAATAGAAAATTACTCTGGTGGAACAGTTGACATAACTCATTGTGAATTAAGTGGCAATTCTGCTATTAGTTCATCAAGCTGGGCCGCAGGAGGAGCGATATATACCACAGTTAATGTTGCTACACTTAATTTAAATAGTTGTACTATAAGAAATAATATTACTTCCGGAATTAATGATCGTGTACAAGGTGGCGGTGTATACAACGGTAAAAATATGACCATTAAAGGAAAAATGATTATTGAAAATAATAAATCTATTATTAACGGAGTTGAAAAAACAGACAATTTATATTTGAGTTACTCAACAGTCGACACAAGCGGTTTGACGAGCGGAAGCAGAATAGGCATAACGACTTCGACAACTCCGACAAGCAGTTCAAACGTAACTATTTCTCCGAGCGGTTCGGCGGCTTCTACAGCAGACTACTTCTTCTCGGATGTTTCGGGATATATAGTTAGTCTTGTAAATAATGCACTGGTCTTAAAAGTAGGATAGTTTAAAATATCGTGTGTACTACTAATGCAAAATTTTTTAAGATAGGAGAATTTATGAAAAATAAATTTAGATTAATTAGAATAAAAAAGTTTTTTAAAAAAAGAATAATTTCTATAAGTGTATTGGCCGGTCTTGCTATTTTAATGGTAAATATCTGTTTTCTCTCTATTTTATATGGTGCAATAAGTACAATGATTAATATTTCCGGAGAAGGAAGAGTAGTTTCGGAATCAAGCTTAACGCTTTCCTTGACAGACTATTCCCAAATAAAAATTACACCAACGGGATATTATAGTTTAGAAAGCGATAATGAGACTTCATATACAGGCCCATATATAATCACAGGTTCTAGTACAAGTTATACACCATTGTTTATATTCAATGACACTTCAAGCGGCGGATACAATGGTGCGGTTTTTAATATTAAGTTGGTTGACGCTACAATTAAGGGTAAAACATGGTGTACGTCTATACTCATCCAAGGTGACTGTAGCTCTGTTGTAAATATAGAAACAGAAGGAACATGTCAATCGATTGGATATAACCACGCA
>CAMJYS010000007.1 GCA_946410005.1 uncultured Clostridia bacterium
TTGTGGTCTTGGCAGAAGTAATTTACCATTCATAAATATGCTTACAAGCGAAAATATTCCAGTTATTGCTTACGATTCAAAATCTCCCGAAAACATCGATAAATCTATCATAGATGATTTAAAATCCAACTCTCTTGTATCTTTAAGGGCAGGCGACGAATCGGTATTCAACGAAAACATCGACATTTTAATAAGAACGCCCGGTATGAATTTTTTATCTGAAAAGATAATTAAATTAAAAAATTGCGGTACTGTTATAACTTCAGAAATGGAAATATTTTTTGATATATTTCCAGGTAAAATTATCGGTATAACAGGAAGTGACGGAAAAACTACAGTTTCTACTTTAATCTATGAAATGTTAAAGGCACAAGGATTAGACGTATTTTTGGGTGGGAATATCGGAAAACCTTTATTACCTCAAATTAAAAAAATGAATAAAAACAGCATTGCTGTAATTGAATTATCAAGCTTTCAATTAATTTCCATGAGAAAAAGCCCTGAAATAGCCGTAATAACTAATATTTCTCCAAATCATTTGGATGTCCATAAAAACATGGAAGAATATATTTTTGCGAAAAAACAAATCATAGAACATCAAAACGCATTTTCAAAAACAATTATAAATTTTGACAATGAAATAACCACAAGTTTTGAAAATATAATTCGTGGTCAAAAAGTATTTTTCAGCCGAACTTCTAAAAATATAAACGGTGTATGGATTGACGATGACAACAATATAATTTATTCGTCAAATGGTAAAAACGAAAAAATAATGGATGTTTCGGAAATAAAAATCGCCGGCGAACACAATAAAGAAAATTTCTTAACAGCAATCGGAACTGTTTACGGAATTGTAAGCTCTGAAAATATAAAAAAAGTTGCAAATACTTTTAATGGTGTAGAACATCGCATAGAATTTGTTCGGGAATTAAACGGCGTTAAATTTTACAACGACTCGATAGCTTCCAGCCCGACAAGAACAATTAGCGGAACGCTTTCGTTATTCAAACAAAAAATAATTTTAATAGCCGGAGGATATGATAAAAAAATCCCTTTTGAGGAATTAGCAAAAAAAATAACCCAAAAAGTATCTATTTTGATACTTATGGGTCATACAGCTGATAAAATAGAAGAAAAAGTAAGGCAAAGCGATGTTAATAATGATGTTCGGATTTTAAAAGTAACTTGCATGGAAAATGCAGTTAAAAAAGCTCATGAAATTTCTAAACACGGAGATATTATTGTTTTATCTCCGGCGTGTGCGAGTTTTGATTTATATAAAAACTTTGAAGAGCGTGGAAAAGATTTCAAAAACATAGTTAATAAACTATAAATTCAAATTGGTATTTTTAAATTTTGGCCTACATAAATCGTGTCTGATTTTAGATTATTTAAAATTTTGATTTCTTTATATTTAGCACCATTTCCGAGATACTCTTTTGCGATTTTCCAAAGAGTATCTCCTTTTTTTACTGTATAAATAGAATAACTTTTGCTATTCAAATCAGATATCCAGTTCAAGCCTTTATTTTTAATAATTTCAGAATAATTTTTATAAGAAATATCCAGATTAACATTTCCACTTATTCCATCAATTTTGCCACAACTTGAATATTGCCAAATTCCACAAGAATTTGATGGACTTTTACAGTTCCACTGCGCAAGCCATAAATCATATTTCGAAAGTAATTCATCTTTGATAAGATAGTTGTTCAGCCAATTAAGATTGCAATAAAACATTGCGTAATAGCCGGCATTCTCGATTTCTCCGCAAAACGCCATGACAATATTCGTTCGTTGACGATTATCTAGTTTTAATTGTTCTTTATCCTCGATATCAAAAACTACAGGATAATCAATCTGCTTTCCCTTTATGTTTTTTAGGCAAAACTGAGCCTCTTTTCTGGCGTTTTCTATACTATTTGCATAGCTGTAATGATAAACCCCAACGTTTACGCCACTATTTTTTGCGCCGTTATAATTTTCTTCGAATTTTTTATCAATTTGGTTCGGACTTTCTTTTCCGTAACCTTCGCGGATTATCGCAAAATCAATCCCTGCGTTTTTTACTTTTCTCCAATCAATTTCACCGTTCCATTTTGAAACGTCTATTCCTTTATATTCCATAAAAAAACACCCCATAAAACACTACAAAATCAATATTTTTTGCTGTTTTATAGGAAAGTTTTTTAGAATTTTTACATATTGTCTTCGTCTTCTTTGCTCTTGTTATCAATTAAATCTTTCTGTCTTTTTTTCTCTACATAAATCACCAGATATCTTCCTCCAATTATAACTGTCAAAATCAACATCGACAATAATAAATTGACAAAAGTATAATCAGTTATAGACCAATATACAAATGGAGCATACATAATTTGGACATAATTAAATAAAATAATCTTTAACTCAAAAGTAGTTATATTTTTGCCTTTATGCCTATCGATAAAATTATGAAACATCCATCCAACTATAACATAAGCAATAAACATCAAAATCAAAAACATACTTGTATCGTTATACCCATTAAAACCGTTTTTATAAATATACCATGCTACTAGACCTAAAAACGCCACTGCGTATACACAAAAAATATTTTTTAACCACCTAAGAGATCTTGTTTCGAATTCTGTTAGATTGCGCATAACCAAAATTCAACCTTTCAATACAAATAATAATATATTGCTACCATAATCAAAATATTATCATAATCTGTAGAAATAAGTCAATATTTATCTTTGCCAATATTTTCTATTTGAATTTTGAAATAATATTATTGCACAGCTTTTTAGCGCCTTTATATATTCCATAAACTGTTCCTAAAATAATAAATGCTCCTGTAGCATATAAACATACTTTCTTAAAATTATAAGCTTTAGAGTGATTATTCGTTATATTTTGATTCTGTTGTCGTTGTCGTGGTATCAGATCTTCTTGCTGTACATGTGTTTGAGGTATTACACTTTTTTTTTCATCATTACTTGTAACACTTGTATTACCCTCTTCTATTGGTTCTATTGGACTTTTAGAATCTGTTTCAACAATGCTTTTTTCTTTTACTATCGGTTCTCTAAAAATATCGAAGTTGCACATCTTGTATAAATTTTGTACTTTTTCATAAAGCAATTTAGTTTTACTATCGGAATCTTTTAAATTCATAAACGAGATACTTCTGGCATTATCCATTTTAGATACATATTCTCTTTGCTCTACAAACTCATCATATGAATAGTCAGGGTCTATTCTTCTGTTGCTTCTATCTATTTTATTAAATACAAAAAATATATAACCCATTTTTCTTGTGCCACCACTATATGAATCGTGTAATTCTACTAAATTCCACCAATCAGACTCTATATTTCCATCTGTTATTTTTCTAGCAACAAAGTTGGGGTCTTTTGCAAGTATTCTTCCTTTACCAGGCTCACCATATAAATTGTCTTGGTCTAAAACATTTCTAACGAATTCCGTGTACCAATCTCTTAATTCTTCAGTGGTTGGAATTTGTTCGTTATCTCCAGTTAAATCAGACATATGTATAATTACGTGAGCGTTTTGGCAGTAATACTGCAAATCTTTTGTTCTTTCGATATCTGCTTCAACTACCGATATTGAAGCATCTTCTGGATCATAATAAACTTTCTCTTGTTCATAAAGCTTACCATCTTCGTCTAAAACTTCTTCATCTGAAATAGGTTTGTCAAAGTTTCTGGTAAGGAATCTGTGCATTAAAACGCTTTTACCTACACCTTTTTTACCTACTATTAGAATATTGCAATTGCCCTCAACCGCTTTGGTATTTATTCTTCCAAACCCTAACAACACACAAACCGACATTATTACAGATAATATTTTTTTCAATTCATTTCCTCCTTATTAAATCAATATATTTGAATTTATTTTTATTATAATTATATCACAATATTTTTTGTAATTTCAACGTCTTTATCATTAAAAGTTATATAAACAAAAAACTTTCGATATATTTTTTGCTTGCAAGATTTATAATATCGAAAGTTTTTAATAAAATCATCTTTGCCAATATTTTCTATCTAAACTTCGATATTGAATTGCTTCAGAAATATGTTTTACGTCAATAACTTCGGAATTGTCTAAATCGGCAATCGTTCTCGATATTTTTAAAATTTTATCATAACCACGGGCGGACAATCCCATTTTTTCAAACGCTGATTTTAAAATCATTTTCGCTCTGTCGCTCATCGTACACACTGCTTGCAAATCTCTAGAATTTATGAACGCATTAAATTTTAATTTACTGTCTTTATATCGCTCTAATTGAATCTTCCTTGCATCATTTACCCTCACTCTAATTTCTTCCGAAGTTTCAAGTTTCTCATTAGATGAAAGATTTTCAAAATCAATCGGCGGAACCTCTATATGCATATCTATTCTGTCTAACATTGGTCCGGAAATTTTTGATAAATATCTCGATATTGCATTAGGAGTGCACGTACATAATTTTTTTGGGTGTCCATAATATCCACATGGGCATGGGTTCATAGCTGCTACTAACATTATAGAACATGGGTACGTAAGTGTATTTTTTACTCTTGAAATTGTTATTTTTCCCTCTTCTAAAGGCTGGCGAAGCGTTTCCAATGTAGCTCTGGAAAATTCTGATAATTCATCTAAAAACAACACACCATTATGTGCAAGAGATAATTCTCCCGGATGTGGAATGCTTCCTCCTCCCGATAACCCTGCTTTCGATGTCGTATGATGAGGTGCACGAAAAGGGCGTTCGGTTATTAGTGGCGAATCATTTTGCAAAATCTCCGCAATGGAATATATTTTTGTTGTTTCAATAATTTCTTCAAAAGTCATTTCCGGTAAAATTGATGGCAATCTTTTTGCAAGCATACTTTTTCCGGAACCCGGCGACCCAATTAATAAAATGTTATGACATCCCGCTGCGGCAACTTCCATAGCTCTCTTTACTTCAAATTGACCTTTAACTTGGCAAAAATCCAAATTATCTGATTTTGATATTCCTTTTGTAAAAATGTAAGGCTGAGGTTTTATTTTTTCAGTTCCGTTAAAATGTTCTATTAGTTCATAAACATTTTCGACTGGATAAATATTAATTCCTTCAATAACTGCCGCTTCTTTTGCATTTTCTTTAGGTATAAAAATATTTTCAAACCCATTTTGCATAGCATGTATTGTCATAGGCAATACACCATTTATAGGGAAAATATCGCCATTTAATGAAAGTTCACCAATAAAAACTGACTTTTCGGGTATGTCGGTTATCTGCCCATTAGCGTTTAATATAGATAAAAAAATCGGCAAATCATAAAGCGAGCCTGTTTTTCTTACATCTGCCGGAGCAAGGTTTATAGTTATTTTTGCCAATGGGAATTTAAAACCTGAATTATTTATTGCTGAACGAACTCTATTTTTTGATTCTTTAACGGATGTATCGGGTAACCCGACTATATCACACGATGGCATTCCTCGGCTTACATCAGATTGTATTGTTACTACAAAAGCTTCCAAACCATTTAATCCCATACTATTTATAACTGAAACCATTGTTTTATACCTCTTTGTTTTATTATTTATATTATTTATATTATTTATATTATTTATATTATTTATATTATTTATATTATTTATATTTTTTTATTATAATTATAACATAATTTTTTATAAAAATCAACTTTATATTATACTTTAAAATTAATATTTAAAAATATATTGACAAAAAATAAATACTATGATATAATAATATCAAACAAAAGGTGGAATAAATATGAAAAACAAAAAACTCAACAAGGCTTTATGTTCTGTTATATCTGTATTTTTAGCAACAAATAATTTGGCTTTTGCGACAAATCAATCTTCGGCTCGAACACATAGTTTACCGCAAAAAATTGTAAAAAAAGTAAAAAACAACAAAATCGCAGCCGGAACACTTATATTTGGCACAGGATTAGTAATTGCCGGTACAATCGGACTTGTGCTTAATAGTAATAAGGGAAAAGAAGTAATTACAAAAATTCAAGCAGACGAATGGTTCAAAAGATTGGGTGGTTATAAAAATAAATATATAGATGAGTACAAGAAAAAATATGAAAATTTCGATGTTAAAGCTACAAACACACTAAATGATCAGCAAAATAAAAATTATAAAACAATCGAAAAAGATGTTCCTAGAACTGAATCGAGCTTTTCAGAAAATCAAAAAGACATGTGTTTGCAAATTTTGGAAAAAATATTAAAAATCAATGTTTGTGAGGGAACAGACTACGCGCAAGGATTTAACGATATAGCAGCGATGGTAATAAATAAATTTTTAAGATATTCCGATCATGATTACACGATTGAAGACGAAGCTAAAATTTATTATGTATATAAAACAATTGTTCATACAGTAAGCGACAAGGATCAAAAAGGTCAAACAGATGTTTTAAAATGCCAGGATAAAGTTTCAAACACACCGTTACAAATTCCTATAAGTGAAGAAGAAAGTATTAATTTACAAAATTGTTTTATTTTACCTTCTTTACTTACTTGTTTGTCAAATTTTCCTTTAATTTTTTCTATAAGAGTATGGGATAGTATAATAGAAAAATCAAACGGAAACTTCGATTCCGATTATGCATTTAATACTATATCGAATATCACAGTAAATATCGTAACTAAATTTTACAATTTCGATAGTAAAAATTTTTCAGATTTACTTGGCTCAAGAACCGAAAAATTTAAAGACGCGATATATAAATTTGTAAAAAAAGATTGTAAAATATAAAAATCGACTCCTGACTATTAAAGTCGGGAGTTTTTATAAGTTATTAATTTTTTAAACGCTGGTGTAACCGCCATCGATTGGAAGGATTGCGCCTGTTACGTAACTTGCTTCATTACTTGCCAAAAAAATTGCTCCTGCATTTAATTCTCCTTCACAACCATATCTTCCGAGCGGAACTGTTGCTTTCATATAACTTGTAAATTCCGGAGTTTTAAGAGTATCTCTTGTAAGCTCAGTTTCGAAGTATCCGGGACATATAGCATTACACGTTATATTATATTTTGCAAGTTCGCTCGCAACAGCTCTTGTAAAATTAATCACTCCACCTTTCGAAGTATGATATGCAACGGTATCCATTGCCATATTTCCTACCATTCCGTACATCGACGCAATATTTATAATTCGTCCATAATTATTCTTTTTCATAATTGCGGCGAATTCACGAGTGACGTAAAAAACACTATTTAAATCTACATCCATAGTAAAGTTCCACTCTTCGTCAGTCATATTTAACACGCCATTATTTTTTGCGGAACCGGCACAGTTTACCAAAATATCGACTTTGCCAAATTTATTTTCAATTTCTTGCGCCGCTAATTTTATATTTTCTACATTGGTAACATCACATTTAATTGCTAAACATTCCGAACCATTTTCTTCTATTTCTTTCTTTACGGATTCTAATCTATCTTTTCTCCTGGCAAGAATTGCTAAGCTTGCACCTTGTTTCGCAAAAGCTATTGCCATTTGTCTTCCAAGACCGCTCGAAGCTCCAGTTACAACTGCTACTCGATTTTCTAAATTAAACATTTTATTCTCTCCTAACTTTTAAATTTATTTTCGTTTTAAAACTTTACGAACTGCGTCAACTATATCATTACCAGTCATATGATATGTTTCTTTTAAATACGGTATTTTACCAACCTGACCGAATTTATCATTAATTCCGATACATTCAATCGGAATAGGACATTCACTTGCTGAAACTTCTGCAATCGCTGAACGCAAACCGCCGATTACATTATGATTTTCAACTGTTACCGCACAACCTGTTTTTCTTATAGACCTCAAAATACCCTCTGAGTCTATAGGTTTAATCGTATGAATATTTATTATTTCTGCATTTATATTTTCTGATTGCAATATTTTATCAGCTTCCAAAACATCATTAATCGTTAAACCAGAGCAAAAAATACTTACGTCTGTTCCCTCTTTAATTACTTTTGATTTAAATAAATCAAATTTTTCGTTCGCATCAAAAATATCAGGTGTATTTTTTCGGAACATTCTTATATAAACAGGACCTTTGTATTTCAAAATTTGAGGGAATATATTTATTAATTGAGCGTTATCTACAGGCTCGAATATAACCATATTCGGTATACTTCTTAAAACCCCGATATCTTCAAAACTCATATGAGTTCCACCATTGTATTCTGCGCTTATTCCGGGGTCGGTACCGACAATTTTAACGTTTTGATTTGCATAACAGATTGAAATAGCTATTTGGTCACAAATTCTTCTAGTTGCAAAAGGAGTAAAACTACAAATAAATGGGATTAATCCATAACTGCTCATTCCCGCTGCAATAGATGCCATATTTTGCTCCGCTATACCAACATTAATTGCTCTATCAGGGAATTTTTCGCTAAAATTACCCATTCCGTTTGGTTTAGCAAGGTCAGCGTTTAGAACAACTATATTTTCATTTTCATTCATAGCTTTTTCAAGTTCTAAAGCAAAAGCTTGTCGCATTTCCATTAATTATCATCTCCTTTTTGACGATTTTCCAATTCCTTTATTCCATCTAACATCATTTCTTGCGATATATTCATACTGTGATTACCTTTACCCGCTTTTATTGCAAAATTCACTCCACAACCTTTTATAGTGTTTAAAATTATCATAGAAGGTTTTTTATTATTAATGGATTTAGCGTATTCAATAGCTTTGTCAACTTGTTCGCAATCATTTCCGTCTTCGACAACAAATACATTCCAGCCAAACGCTTTCCATTTATCGTCAAGTGGGTCTATCTTGCAAATTTCGTCAACAGTTCCGTCGAGCTGTAATTTATTATAGTCAGTAAAAGCGATTAAATTATCAAGCTTATGAGCAGAAGCATACATCGCAGCTTCCCAAATTTGACCTTCTTGCGTTTCTCCATCTCCAATAATAGTATAAATTTTTGCGTTATCTTTTTTTATTTTAGATGCTTGAGCTATACCAACCGCGCATGAAAAGCCTTGACCGAGCGAACCGGTGGTCATATCCACTCCAACTGTACGATTCATATCACAATGACTCGGCAAATTTGTTCCGGGTTTATTTAAAGTCAATAGCAAAGATTTCGGGAAATATCCTTTTTCTGCTAAAACAGCATAAACAGCCGGACCGCTATGACCTTTTGATACTACAAGCCTATCTCTGCCTTCTTTTTTAGGATTTGTCGGGTCTATATTCATGTGCTTATAGTAAAGCATTACCAATGTTTCAACTATTGAAAGCGAGCCTCCAATATGCCCTACTCCAAGCGTACCTATCTCGGTCAATATATTTTTTCGTATTTCTATACATTTACTATTAAAATCCAACATAAATCCTCCTAATAAAAATTTTTATAAATTATCGCTCCCGAAACTTTCCGGCAATAAATCTTCTAAAGTGTATATTTTATAATCGTCAACGCTTTTGGCCAAAATAATTTTGAAAGTCTTGGGGTTGCAAAACTCTCTTAGCGCTTGCCTGCACATACCACACGGTGGACAATACTCCGAAAAGCTATCATCTATATCTCTTTTGCCAACAACAGCTATTGCTTTGAAATGTTTATGCCCGTCATATACTGCTCTAAAAAGCGCCGTACGTTCCGCACAATTACAAATTGAATAAGCCGCGCATTCAATATTAAATCCCTCGTAAATCTTAAAATCGTCCGTAAGAATAGCCGCACCGACTTTGAATTTAGAATATGGCGAATAAGCTTTTTCGCACGAATCCATAGCAGACAATATAAGTTTATTTATATAATCTTTCTCCATAGTCATCTCCACTTTTTATTAATATAAATTTATCACCTAAAATTATAGTATAATATATCGTAACATAAATTTCAAAAATGAAAAATTAATTTAAAATTTCATATAAAAATTGAAACTTTATCCGTATTTGTGTAATATTTATATGTATAACAATTGTAAAAAATGAGGTGAAATGAATATTGAATAAAAAAATTTCAAATTATATTATTACAACATTAGCTTTAATTTGGGGATTTTCTGGTATCTTGCCTTTAAATATTAACTCGGCTAATTCTGTTGACTTTAACAATCTTTTTTTAAAGACTTCCGCATCTTCGGAAGAAAATCAAGATTCAGATGAACTTAATTTCATAAAATCAAATGAAAACATCAAAAGTTTTCTAGACAACGATTCGCTACTTTTATATGGCGGAATAGCATTATGTTCTATATCTGTTGCCGGAATAACTTTTATTTTGATGCCAAAAAGACAAAAAAAGAATAAAAAAAGAAAAGACCAACAATAATTTATTAAAAATATTTTTGGAGGCTGACAAAAAATAATGAACAATATAATCACCAAAGAAATATGCGACGGTGTGAATTTTACTTATATTCCGAGCAATAAATTCAAAACTACAGTTGTATCTTTTTCTGCGTTTTCTAATTTAAACAAAGAAGACATTTCTAAAAATTCTATTATTCCTTGTCTTCTTACTAATTCGTGCAAAAAATATCCTTCGTTTCTTAAAATAAGCACTAAGTTAGAAGAGCTTTACGGTTCTTCTGTTTCTAAAAATTCAGGTAAACTCGGTGATGTGCAGGTTTTGACCATATCTGCCGAAAGTTTAAACAATGAATTTACTCAAAATTCGGAAAATAATATTTTAGAAACTTCTAAACTACTATGCGAAATGATTTTCAATCCCAATATTATTGACGGAAAATTCGATGAAGTTTCTTTAAATCAAGAAAAAAGGCAACTTATAGAAAACATTCAAGCTGAACTTAACGACAAAAGGTTATATGCACGAAAAAAATGCGAAGAAATTATGTGCAAAAATGAAAAGTACGGCATAAACGAGAGCGTTGAAACAGTTCAAAATTTAAAAAATGAAGATATTTTTGAAGCTTGGAAAAATATTTTAAAATCGTCGCACATCGAAATAATTATTGTTGGAAATTGCGAATACAATTTAATTTTTGATGAATTTAAAAATAATTTTTCGAATATAGAACGCTCAAATATAGAAAAATGTGAACAAGAGATAGTCGAAGAAATAGAAAAAATCACGGAAGCAACCGAAAAAATGGATGTAACACAGTGCAAACTTGTTATGGGATTTAGAACTAAAATTGCTAAACCGAGCGAAGATGTCGACGCTGTAAAAGTTATGAATGCACTACTCGGAGGAACGCCTCAATCCAAATTATTTTTAAACGTTAGAGAAAAGAAAAGCTTATGCTACTATTGTTCTTCGAGATATAATCCGAATAAAGGCGTTTTGTTCATCGAAAGTGGCGTTGAAAAAGAAAACATCGGCAAAGCAAAAGAAGAAATTTTAAATCAAATTCAAGAAATAAAACTCGGGAATTTCAGCGACAAAGATCTTTTAGAAACAAAACTATTTATAACTCAAAGCATTCAAAAAATCGATGACGATTTAGGTGCACTTGGTTCGTGGTATGTTTCTCGTGCTTTTGACGAAAACAAACAAAGTCCGATTGATGCTATAGAAAAAATAAATTCGATTTCTAGAGAAAAAGTAATAGAAGTTGCCAGAAAATTATCACTTGACACGATTTATACATTATCCGGAAAGGATGGGATTTAATATGACTCCAAAAATTGTAGACAATAATTTAATAAAAGAAAAATATTTTTATATGTCACATCCTTCCGGACTTGATATTTACATTCATCCGAAAAAAAATTACAAATCTAATTATGCTATATTCGGCACTAAATTCGGCTCTATAAACAATAAATTTAAACTCGATAACGAGGAAAGTTATACGATTGTGCCGGACGGTATTGCGCATTACTTAGAGCATAAGCTTTTCGAAAGTAAAGAAGGTGATGCGTTTAGTCTTTTTGCTAAAACAGGAGCTTCTGCTAATGCTTATACTTCTTTTGAAAAAACCGCTTATCTTTTTTCTTGCACAGAAAATTTCGAAAGCTCACTCGAAATACTTCTAAATTTTGTACAGTCCCCATACTTTACGGAAGAAAACGTAAAAAAAGAGCAAGGTATTATCGGACAAGAAATAAAAATGTATGAAGATAGCCCTGATTGGAAAATCTTTATAAATCTATTAGGAGCTTTGTATAAAAATCACCCTGTCAAAATAGACATAGCGGGCTCAGTTGAATCAATTGCAAAAATAACTCCAGAAACTTTATATAAATGTTACGACGCATTTTATAATTTAAACAATATGGTACTGTGCATAGTCGGAGATGTTGAACCCGATAAAATTTTTTCTATTGTAAATAAAAATCTAAAAAATCGTCCTGCTGTAAAAGTTGAAAAATATTATCCGGACGAACCAGTTGAAGTCGTTAAGGATACAGTTACAGAAAAATTCGATATACAAACGTCATCATTTTGCTTGGGATTCAAAGAAAAAATGGATTCCGGAGAAATTCGCACATGCAAAGAACTTGCTTATACCGACATAATTTTAAAATGTATCGCATCTAAGACTTCTGAAATGTACCAAGATTTATTAAATCAAGGTTTAATAAACACATCATCTTTTGCGACAGAATATTTCGAAGGACCTGCATACGCTTCAATAATTTTTTCAGGAGAATCACCCAATCCTAAAAAAACCGCTAAAATTATTAGAAATTATGCCGATAAAATAAAAAAATCCGGTATAGACAAAGAAACTTTCGAAAGATCAAAAAAAGCAATATATGGTCAAAATCTAAGCGCATTCAATAGCGTTTCGGATATCGCAAATTTAAGTCTTGCTTTTGCGTTATCAGGACGGGAAATTTTTGAGTATATAAATGAAATCGAAAACGCAAATTTTGATGAAATTAGCAAAGAATTATCTAAACATTTAGACAGCAAATATAGTGCACTTTCGATTGTTGAGCCGAAAAATGACTAATATTATTTATGATGTTTCATTTCCAAAGTTAGGGCTAAATTTTAAAATAAACCCGATTGCTTTTGACTTTGGAAATATTAACATCAGATGGTACGGAGTAATAATTGCGATTGGCTTTTTGACGGGATTTTTATATGTAAATTCTCGCTCAAAAAAGTTCGGGGTTACTAATTCGAATTTACTCGATTTTATTATTTGGCCAACGTTTTTAGGAATAATCTTTGCGAGGATTTATTATGTTATTTTTTATCCGGGAGATTTTTATATAAAAAATCCAGAAAAAATTTTCATGATAAACGAAGGCGGAATAGCGATATATGGTGCGATTTTTGGCGGAATAGTTGGCATTTTATTGATTTCAAAAATCAAAAAAGAAAATACTCTTAAAATTTTAGATTTGCTATCATTCGGAGTTATTATTGGTCAATACATAGGTCGTTGGGGGAATTTTGTAAACCAAGAAGCTTTTGGGAGCAAAACGGATTTTATTTTAGGAATGGCAAGTCAGTCTACGAATTTTGTCGCCGTCCACCCCTGCTTTTTATACGAATCTGTCGGATGTTTTTTAATATTTTTGGCCATGCATTTTTATAGTTTAAACAAAAAAGTTAGAGAAAAATCAGGAAACATTTTTGCGCTGTACTTACTTTTTTATTCCGTTTTAAGATTTTTTATAGAATCGCTCCGAACGGACAGCTTAATGCTACCATTCACATTTATAAAAATTTCTCAGTTAATTTCAGTATTAGGAATTTTGATTGCGATAATCATTATTGACAAAAATCACAAAAAACGTTAGAATATGTTCAAATTTTGTACACATCGGAGGTTGTTTAAATGGAATTCGCAGAGAAAATGAAACCTTGGCAGAGATATTTAGGGATTTTTTGGGCATGTTTTTGCAGTTTTGGCGGCGTTCTGTTAACTTTAGCGCTACATCATTTTAAAGTTGGAAATGAAATTACTAATACTTTGAACATCCTAATCAAAATGTTAGAAATTTTAATATTAGTGGTGTTCATCCCCGTTATTTTCAAATCACTAAAACAACAAAAACCGCTAAAAATAATTTTGTGGTCAATATTACTACTCGTTATAAATTTTTCGTTGACTATTTTTTGTAGATTTTCAGAAAATAATTTAATCGCTTATTTAGGATTAACAAATAAAACAAATTTAAATTCGCAAATGTTACAATCACAGCTAGAATCCCCTACTATGTGGAAAATGGTATATTCTGCCATTTCTATAGGAATAATTGGCCCACTTATTGAAGAAATATCATATCGTATATGCTTATTCGGAACTTTAAGAAAAAATCACAGAATACTTTCACACTTAATCACAGCATTTCTTTTTGGATTTCAGCATATTTCCATGGCGGTAATTCTATTTAATAAACCAGAAGAATTTGTTTATATTTTTTCATATATGGTTACCAGCCTAGTTTGGACCATAGCATATGCAAAACTAAAAACTCCTGTTCCAGGAATCGCTTGCCACATGCTTAATAACAGCTTATCAATTATATTTTCAATAAAATAATTAATACCGTATATGGCGTTGCTAAAAACGAATAGAAGAAATAGAATCACGGTATGAAAATAAAAGGACAGAA
>CAMJYS010000008.1 GCA_946410005.1 uncultured Clostridia bacterium
TTCCCTACACGACGCTCTTCCGATCTCCTAGAAAAATCTCCGGAGGGATATTTTTCCAAAAAAAATACAGAAAAAGTGTATAAAAAGTACAGTATTTCTATGATATTTTACACATACAGACAAGAAAAACCTTATGTATCTTCCTCCAATGCATAATAAAAGTCTTCCTCCTTGTATAAATTCTTGTCTGTAGTTGTAAAATATTATAAGAAATATGTAAATGAGGTTAAAAATGAAATGTACTATTGATTCAAACACACGAGAAATTATATTTTTAGACAATTCTGAGTGTTTTGGTGTTGAATTTGACAAAAATACACAACGAATAGAGTTCTCGTGTCCTAAAATAGTTGGCGACAATCTCGATTTAACTAAATGTATATGCAGAATTAACTATATGAATGCTAAAGGTTGCCGTGATTCGTATTTGATAGATGATATTTTAGCGGATGGCGATAATATAACATTTACTTGGAAATTGAAAGGTAAAGTAACTGCTGGTAGAGGCAACTGTTTATTTATATTTTGTGCTAGACAGGTAAACGAGAACGGTGTCATAGAAAAAGAATGGAACACAACCGTTGCTAAAGCTTCTATAAAGAGAGGACTTGAAACTAACTCGCACATTGAAGAAAAATATAGTGATATTTTAGAATCAATTTTATTGAAAATAAACAGCGTAAGTTTAACCACTGAAGTAAACTCAGAATCGACAAACAAAAATGTACCGACTGCAAAAGCCGTGTATGATGCTTTGCAGGACATCAACATTCCAAGCGGCACTGACATCTCCCTCGGTGTAACGGCGACTGTCGGACAAACCATCAGGGTTAAAGCCGTGGACGCTGACGGAAAACCAACTGCGTGGGAAGCCGTGGACATGGCGGCAGGGGACACAGAGGTATGGGAAAAGGTTTGCCAAGTTACGACAACCGAAGACGTATCGTTCATATACCAACCATTTGACGGATATTACAAGAAAATCCGTGCTATTTTTTTGGGGGAGTCCACTGCTGCAGGTCAGGTGTGGATATATCCAAACACGGAAACACAACCAGGGGGAAGAGACATGGCGTATATATTTAATGCGCCATATGCTAACACGGGAAAATATACTATTATTGGCGAATTTAGCTCATCTCCATATCCTGCATATGACAGCGCTGATAACTGGTATCGCGGACGATGCTCAATTTCCAGAGATTGGAGACCTCAATGCTTACATGCCGGATGGGGAGACAGCCTTTTTGATAATTACGTTGCCAACACCTACGCTAAAGACATCGCACAAGGTATAAAAAGTCTTTATTGGACACATTCCGGAGGAGAAATAAAAGCTGGTGCACAAATGGTAGTTTATGGGGTAAAAGCATGAAGAAATGTGTTAACGGACAAATAATCGATATGACCCCCGATGAGGTAACGGCATATCAGGAAGCGGCAATTACGGCACAACAGCAAATCCCGACAGCGGGGTTTGGAGATAAATTGCGTGTTTATATCGAATCAATCCCGACGGTGCACATTCCGACCGTCCCGCCAAAAATCGGTTTTAAGTGGAAGCTGATACACAGAGGCATTGCGGGGTTTTCGTGGGAGCTTGTACCCGACCCCGATGCTGTCGGGACTGTTGCAAAGCCCTTTGAGTGGTTTGCTGGAATCCGTGTTGCTGTGGGATACCACTATACCAACGGCGTTGACATTGCGCTCGCTGTTGCTGACGGAATCCCTGCAACCTTTGAAGACGAAAGGTTTTTAGTTAAGCTATAATATCTGAATGAAATACGACAAAAGGAGTTTAAACCCATGAAACTAACAATAATGATTTCACAACCTATGAAAGACATCTCTAGTGAGAAAATCATAGCAGTTAGAGAAAAGGCTATTCACACATTGGAAATGTTTGGATATGATGTTATTGATAATTTTTTCACTGACAACAGTTTCATAACCGAGGATACTAAACAAACACCAGTAGCATACTTAGCTAAATCATTGGAAGTAATGTCTAAGTGCGACGCAGTATATTTTTGTAAGGGCTGGGAAAAGGCTCGCGGATGCAAAATCGAACATGAAATCGCTAAGAATTACTGTTTAGCAATTATTTACGAGGAGTGATATTTATGACAAAACTTAACGGTATAGATGTGTCACATTATCAAGGTGACATTAATTGGACGGCAGTAAAAGAATATGGAATAGATTTCGCCTTCATTAAGTGTTTACAAGGTAAGAGTAGAGTAGACGAGTGTTTTCACACTAACATTAGAAATGCGATAGCAAATGATATTCCTGTTGGTGTGTATGTTTATAGTAAAGCAAAAACAATAGACGACGCTGTAGCTGAGGCAAAAAGGGTAATTAAAGAATGTTCGCAGTATAAGTTGACATACCCTGTTGTGTTTGACTTTGAGTCTAAACATTTCGAAGATATGAGTCTTGCTATGCGAGGCAAGATTATTGATGCGTTTTGTCAAGCAATCTTATCCGATGGTAAATACATACCAATGCTGTACAGCTCTCGATATTGGCTTATGCATATGATTCCAGCTGAAGTAGTCAAGAAATATGATATTTGGCTGGCTGAATATACTACAGGTAAACCGAAATACACCGGTGATTACAATATTTGGCAGTATGGTGTCGGAAAAGTAACCGGTATTATCGGAGATGTAGATATGAATATAGGGTACTATGATTATGGGAAGGAGAACAATATGGAACCTATTATTTTTGGAAAAGAAGGACTTATTAGTTGCGAAGACGTAAAGAAACTTCAGAAGTTTCTGAATGATATGCATTATCATGACATGAACGGAAAACCTCTCTTAGAAGACGGTAAGTATGGTCGTAAAACTGATTATGCTCTTAATATGTTTGTTAATAACCATGCTAACTTCGCTAATATCATTCCGACAAAAGTTGAAACTAAACTTACCATTAATGGCGCTAATTTAATCGGAACTTTGTATAAAACGAAGTGAAATATATGAGAAATGATATGTACAAATAATGAGATATATCACCATGGCGTAAAAGGACAAAAATGGGGTATTAGACGTTATCAGCCTTATCCTAAAGGAAAGCACGGAACGTTTCTCGGACAAGATAGAGACAATGATATAAAAATCGATAAAGGTACTGACGTATATCGAGTTCAACAAAAAGGGCAATTTCACACTAAAACTCCGGGTCGTAGAATGTATGTGACTCTTGATAAAATAGATGCTTTTAATTACGCTTCTGCTAGTGCTGGACTAGATGGCGCAGGATTGCATGTCGAAATGGCAAATCATGACACCGGTGAGATAGCAACGATGAAACTAAATAAGAATGTAATTATACCTTCTTATGAGAAAGTAATGGATGCGTTTATTAAATCGTTTGACGGTTTAAAGGTTAAGGACGCGGCTAAAGAGATGTATAAAGCTAATGAACCCGGTATCGATAAAGGCGAAAAAGTCTATAGAAATAAATTAGTTAAAGAGTTTTTAAATGAAGTTAAAAACATTGAAAAAGACGACGCCTTAGATAGAGCATACATTTCATTCGTAGGAACTTTCATGGAAGATTCGAAAGCTAAGCGCGCTTTCTTTAAAAACTTAAGCGACCAAGGTTATAATGCTATCATTGACGATTTTGATGTAAAATTCGGTAGCGATAACAAAAGACAAAATTTCGTTGAGTCTATAATACTTTTTAATAATAACGATGTATCTTTCCATAAAGCTTTGCCTATATCAGATAAAGACGCAAAGTATTTATCTGATATATGGAGGAACGGAGCCAGAGACAAGACTGTTCGACGTCGTAACAAAGAGAGCGCTCGTAAATTCGACAAATGGGTCGGTTATCCTATCAGTTAAGATAACCAACTCACGTTAAATAAAAAATTTAAAAATCAAAATGGGAGGAGGCGGTAATATTGGCTAATAAAAAAGCTAGCTTTTTAACCCAAGAAGGAAAAGAAAACCATTTGATATCTTTGGCGATGGATGCTGCTGAAAAACAGCTTATAGAAGGAACTGCCTCTTCTCAGATAATAACTCATTATCTGAGACTGGCTACGGTTAAGTATCAGCTTGAGTTGGAATCGCTGAAGGCAGACAATGCACTCAAAGCAGCCAAGACAAACGCCATAAACGATTCTAGGGAAGACAAAGAATTATATTTGAAAGCTATTGAAGCTTTTACGAAATATTCAGGCGAAGATGAAGAACTATAACGAATTAATAGTATTAAAAACGTTTGACGAAAGACTTGATTATTTACGTTTGTTTTCTAATGTTTGTGAAAACACTTTCGGCGGAAATAGATATTTTAATCAAAAATTTTACATGTCAGAAGAATGGAAGAAGATTAGAAGAAATGTTATCATACGTGACAATGGATGCGATATGGCTTTAGAAGGTTATGACATAAATACCAAGCATGACCGAATAATGATACATCATATAGTGCCTATTACTTATGATGATATAATCAATCATAGTCCTAAACTTATAGACATGAACAATTTAGTCTGTGTTCGCTACAATACGCATAATTTAATACATTATTCTAGAGACAATGGTTCTTTTGAATACACGCCTAGATTTAAGAATGATACTAAATTATGGTGATTACATGGAAGAAAGTATATTAACAACTATAAAAAACATGTTAGAGATAGACTTGGACGATGACTGCTTTGACGAGGAATTGGTCACATACATAAATACTTGTTTTATAACGTTAAAACAAGTCGGTGCTATAGATTACGATTTCTATGTTACTGATAAAACAACAAGTTGGTCTGATTTATTAAAAGATAAAGCGTCGTCATTCCAATCTGTAAAAACATATGTATATGCTCGTGTTAAAATATTGTTCGACCCTCCATCGTCATCTACTTTATCATCATATGAAAATTTAATTCGGGAATTAGAATTCCGATTAGGAATGGAGAATTAATTTATGGGATATGAGTTACAGCATCACGGAGTAAAAGGACAACGATGGTATGTCAGACGGTATCAGAATTACGATGGAACATGGACTGCTGAAGGACGAGAACGGTATGGAAAAGAAGTTAATAAATCGGCTAACAAAATTGAAAGTCGAGAATTCTTAACTGAAGAACGTTCTATACCGGCTGGTACAAAAATGTATCGCACGTCTGTGAATCCAAACGAAAATCAAAATGGTTCTGTTTACGTAACATATTTAGACCCGGAACGGAATTTGTATAAGGGCGGATGGGTTAGAAATACCGCTTATTCGTATAATTCTTACGAGTATAAGTTTACTTTAAAGAAAGACTTAAAAATACCAAGCAGACAGACTCAATCGAAAGTAATTTCAGATGTAATAAATGAAGATAAAAATAAAACACTGCATGATATAGTTTGGAATAGAAGTTTAATGCTCTTTGGTAGTCGTATGCTTAGCGACCTTGTTAAATATAATTATGAAAACAAAGCCAAAAAATTTGTAGACGAGCAAATACACAACGTTTATAAAGATATGAATGCTGACCAATTGGCATATTATGCAGCTCAAACTTTTGGATTAAATACCAAACTTAAAGATGAAGTTATAAGTAGATTATCTAAAATGGGATATAACGCTATGGCTGACGAGGCGTCTATCGGAGGGCGTTACGGACAAGTAAAAGAAGGATACGACCCCTTGATAATATTTGATAGAAACCTTTTGAGAACCGACTCTATTAATAGCATTTCTAGAGGTGAAGAACGGAAAGCAGCTAAAGCGGCCATAAAATGGCGTGAAAAAGCTAAGAAAAAGTCAGTTGCTTGGAGCGTTGAGTTTACAGATGATTCTTTACAACACCATGGTGTAAAAGGACAACGATGGGGGTTTAGAAGATATCAGAATTATGATGGGTCTTTAACCGCCGCAGGTAGACGTAGAATAGGTCAAAATTACAAAGAGCAGTTAGCTGTTGAAAAACGAATCGATAAAATAAACAAGAAACGGGATAGCAATCGAAAAGCAATAAAATTAATAATCGAGAACAAAAAGTTAAAAGACTTAAAAGAAGAAGAAGATTTATTGCTGAACAAGAAGATATGGGATATACAGAGATATGCTCCGATTGCTAAAAAAAGTGCGCTGTCTAAAGTTGGTGGTTGGCTCTTAAAAGAAGTTGTCGCTCCTCCGATTAAAGCTGGTGGTCAGAAAATAATCGGGAAAGCAATATCACCTATTGTCGATAAGCTAACCGTAAATTCCAAAATAGTGGATAAAGAGACTAAACAGATGAATAAAACAATATCAGATAAAGTTAAGGAAATGTTTAAAAACATGAAACACAAAAAAACAAGCGATTTAAACGTTGATAAATCGTTCGACGAAATGAACGAACTTTTAATTGAATATTTTAATAAAAAGGAACTCTAAGGATGTTATCAAATGTTGCCGCTCCAAAGTATTATTCTATGTTTAGACAAAAAGTAATACGTGGAGAAATTTTTGTAAACAAACAAGTCGAAATGCAGATGAACCGCATAGACGAGTTAATACAGAATCCAAACTATTACTATGACGATAGTATTGTTGAAGGATTTATATTTTTTTGTGAAAATGAATTAACTTTAACTGATGGAGAAGATTTACATTTATTAGACTCGTTTAAACTATGGGCTGAAGATTTACTCGGCTGGTATTACTATATAACAAAAAGTGTTTATGTACCAGATGGGGCTGGCGGAGGTCGATATGTTAACAAACGCATTAAAAGACGACTACGCAGCAAGCAATACCTTATAGTAGGACGAGGTGCATCTAAGACATTGTACGATACATGTATACAAGCATACTTTCTAACTGTAAATAAGAAAGCGTCTAAACAAGTTACTGTAGCATACACGATGCGCCAAGCCGAAGAAGTACTCGGGCCTTTAAAAACAGCTATTTTGCGAAAACGAGGGCCTGTCTTCAAGGTATTGACAATAGGTTCTAAGTATAATACCACCGGAGACCCAGAGACAAGACAAAAATTAGCGTCTACTAAAAAGGGAATAGAGAACAGATTAAATGGTTCTACACTAGAAGTGTATCCTATGTCTATAGACAAACTTCAAGGTCTAAGAAGTTCAGTTAATACAATCGATGAATGGCTGTCGTGCGACATAAGAGAAGATGTAGTTGCTGCTGTAGAGCAAGGTTCATCTAAAAATAACGATTATGTTATTGTAGCTACGTCGTCAGAAGGAAATGTCAGGAACGGCCCGGGCGATACAATCAAAATGGAGTTAATGCGAATTTTAAAAGGCGAATACTATAATCCGCATGTGTCTATATGGTGGTATAAACTGGACGATGTCGCAGAAGTTTCTCATCCTGAAATGTGGGTGAAAGCTAATCCTAATATCGGTTTGACTGTTTCTTATGAAACGTACCAGTTAGACGTTGAACGTGCAGAAAATAATCCGTCAGTAAGAAACGAAATACTTGCTAAACGTTTTGGCTTACCAATGGAAGGATATACCTATTTCTTTACTTACGAAGAAACGTTGAAATCGAATATAGTTAGCGACTATAGACAACTTCCATGTGCATTAGGCGCTGACTTATCGAGAGGCGATGATTTCTGCTCTTTCACTTTCCTGTTCCCGATGGGAAACGAGAACTATGGAATAAAAACACGTAACTACATAACCGAACAAACCTTGTATAAATTACCATTAGCACTTAGAAGTACCTATGAGACTTTTATTGATGAAGGTAGTTTAATTGTCACAAATGGCACGATTTTGGATTTAAGTTATGTGTACGAAGAATTGTATCAATACATAATTGACCAACAATTGGATGTTCGATGTTTAGGATATGACCCGTTTAACGCCGGAACATTCGTAGAAAAATGGGAACGAGATTTTGGGCCATACGGCATAGAAAAAGTTATACAAGGTTTTAAAACAGAATCCGTACCGTTAGGAGAAATAAAGAAATTAGCGGAAGGTCGTTTACTACATTTCGACCAAAACATCATGCAATTTTGTATGGGTAATTGTATCGTTATGGAGGATACTAACAAAAACAGAAAACTCACTAAAAAGAGAAACGACGAAAAAATTGACGCCGTAGCAGCTTTGCTCGACGCATTTGTAAGTTTTAAACTTCACAGAGACATGTTCGATTAATAAACTATTTGGTTATGGGCTAATTCTTTGAAAAAGAGGCGATTCCATTGCAGATTTTATAAAACCGAGCATATCAATCGGTGCGACTCTGAAGAATAACGATATAGATACTTTGTATAAATACATGATTGAATAGGAGATAACAATATGGAAATTGATACCAAATCTATTCTTAAGGACTTTCAAGAAGAACTTAATGACTCTGACAAATATTACGAACTCGGTTCTAAAATGAGAGCAGATGTTGCATTTAGTAAAAAGGCGAAGGGATTTTTCGAGATGTCTAAAGATGAGTTTACTCATGCACGTTGGTTAAGAGACATTCTTATACTGCATTCTGTAGAGATTCCTACTGCTGATAACGAACGATATGAACTTATCAAAGAAAGAACATATCGTTTATTTCTCTGATGACAAACAAGATAAAATTGTAAAAATCAAAATGGAGTTATATGGGAATTCTAAGTAAATTAAAAGACGTGTGGTCAGTTTTTAAAAATAGAGACCCCACTATTGAATACCGCGATATCGGTATGAGTTCATCCGTTAGGTCGGATAGATTATACGGGTACCAATATGGCATAAAGAATTTACAAACGTCTATTTACACTAAGATAGCTATGGATGTGTCATACGTAAACATTCACCATGTTAAGCTAGATGAGATGGGTCGTTTTAAAGAAATAATTCACAGTCCTCTTGACGAATGCTTAAATTTAAGTGCAAATATTGACCAAACCGGTAGATATTTGATACAAGACGCTGTGGAAACTATGCTGTATAATGGTAGCGTGGCATTAGTTCCTGTCTTGACTAACGATGATATTTTTAATACTGAATCGTACGATATATACAATCTAAGAGTTGGTAAAATTTTAGAATGGTACCCGATGCATGTTAAATTGTCCGTGTATAACGAAGACGACGGTAAAAGGTATGACGTTGTTGTGCCTAAGAATTCGACATGCATAGTGGAGAATCCGTTTTATTCAATAATGAATGAACCTAATTCTACTATTAGTAGATTAAATAGAAAGTTAAGTCTACTTGACGCGTTTGATGAAGAACAGAGTCGAGGAAAACTGAACTTGATTATACAGTTACCGTTTAGTACAAGAACAACTCTTATGGAACAGAGAGCACAAGAGCGTCTTGAATCTATAGAAAAGCAACTTGTTGGTTCTAGATATGGAATAGGCTACATCGATTCTAGCGAAAAAGTGACACAATTGAATCGGTCACTTGAGAATAACTTACCTGAACAGATAAAGTATCTAACCGACACGTTTTACTCTCAATTAGGTATAACGGAAGATATACTTAACGGAAGAGCTGATGAAATAATGATGTTGAATTATTATACTCGTGTTGTTGAACCTATAATATCGGCGTTCACAAACGAAATGAAGCGTAAGTTTTTGACAAAAACTGCTCGGTCTCAACATCAAAGTATAGAATTCTTTAGAGACCCGTTTAAATTAGTTACTGTAGACAAGATAGCGTCTATATCAGATACTATGAAACGAAACGAGATAATGACATCTAACGAGATTCGACAGATAATAGGATTTAAGCCCACTGGTGATAGCAAGGATGATAAACTTGTTAATCCGAATATTTCTCAGCCTAAAGAAACGGAAACTGTTAACGAAAATATTAGAACAGTAGATTTGAATAATAAAGAACAAAATCAAAATGGAGATAAAATAAATGGGAATAACATATGATTTTAGTGGTTGGGCATCTAAGTCTAACGTAAGGTGTACTGATGGTAGAATCATTCTCAACAACGCGTTTGCTGATAATGATAACGATAAAGTACCCCTAGTATGGAATCATGACCATCAAGACCCCAGTCGCGTTTTAGGCCATGCTATGCTTAAGAACGTTCCTAATGAGGGCGTATATGCGTATTGTAGCTTTAACGATACTAATGACGGTCAGCGAGGAAAAGCTCTGGTTCAGCACGGTGATATTACGTCTCTGTCGATTTATGCGAATCAGCTGCAGGAAAATGACGGTTGTGTACGACATGGAAACATCAGAGAAGTATCTTTGGTCTTAGCTGGAGCTAATCCGGGTGCTAAGATTGATGATGTTATCATGCACAGTGATGGTATGGATTCGGAAGCGATTATTTATTCTGGTGTCGAAGGTATTGAGCTGTCTCATGCCGACGACAATGAAAATAAAAAAACTGAACCTAAACCGGAGAATAATCCTGATTCCGACAATCGAACCGTGGACGATGTCATTAAAACTTTTAATGAAGAACAGTTAAAAGTGTTTTACGCATTGATTGGTCTTGCTATGTCTGGCGAACTCAATGACGATAAAAAAACAGATACAGAAAATAATAAAAAAGATAACGAAGACAAAATTAATCATTCAGAAGGAGATAATGAATCGATGAAGAATCTTTTCGAAAAAAACAGTAATCCGGAAACAAACAACGCAAATGATGAACTTATTCATACTGCGTTAAACACTATTATTAACGACGCACAGAGTATGGGTTCTCTTAAAAAGTCGTACATTCAGCACGCAGACGAATACGGTATCAGTAATATTGACTACCTGTTCCCTGATGCAAAAAATAATACGACCATGCCTGAGTTAATCAAGCGTGATACTGATTGGGTTAATCAGGTTATGAGTTCTGTAAGTCACAGTCCGTTCTCTAGAATTAAGAGCATTTTTGCTGACATCACTGCTGATGAGGCTCGTGCTAAGGGTTATGTTAAGGGAAACCTCAAAATGGAAGAAGTTATTACTACTCTTCGCAGGGTAACCACGCCAGTTACTATTTACAAGAAGCAGAAGCTCGACCGTGACGATATCATTGACATCACCGATTTCGATGTTGTATCGTTTATTAAGTCCGAGATGCGTACTATGCTCGATGAAGAAATTGCTAGGGCGATTTTGGTTGGTGACGGTCGTCTCCCCGACGATTCTAATCATATCAATGACCAGAACCTTCGTGCTATTTATAAGGACCACGACCTGTATACTATCAAGGCTAAGGTAAATGTAGCAAAGGCCGCTACTTCCGACGAAGTAGCTAAAGAATTTATTCGAACAATTATTAAGACTCGTAAAGACTATAAGGGTTCTGGCAATCCTGTTCTCTATACTACCGAAGATTATGTCACCGACTGTCTTCTCATGGAAGATAAGAACGGTCGTGTAATCTATGATAGCGTCGATAAGCTCGCTACTGCTCTTCGTGTATCAAAGATTGTTACCGTACCTGTCATGGAAAACATGAACGGCGCCACTGGCAAGCCCCTCATGGGTATCATTGTAAATCTTAAGGACTACAAGGTAGGTGCAGATAAGGGTGGTTCAATCAACATGTTCGAGGACTTCGACATCGATTATAACCAGAATAAGTACCTTATTGAAACACGTATCAGTGGCGCTCTTGTTAAGCCGCATAGTGCCATTGCACTTGAACTCTATCGAGCAGACAACTAAACGTAGGAGGTAACTCACATGGATAGGATTTATAATAGAGCAGAAGATAAGAACAGCGCTAACATTATCGTATATGGTAAGGCTAGTGACACTAAAGCATATTCTGATGAGGCGTGCACAATGCAGTGTACTACTTCCGAACTTAAGAATGCTTTTATGAAGGGATGCATTGTCGCCATTGGTAGTGACAGTATGTATTATCCTGTTTCTTTAAGTATTGCTTCTAAGGTTGCTACTTTGACGTATGCTAAAGCTGGTAGTACGTCTGGTTCTGCAGCAACGGCAACTCTCGTCAGCGTCGCAGACTAAAAATATTTATGAAATTTTGTGGAAAAATAGGTTTCGGCAATTACGTCGAAACCTCTCCTGGTGTATGGGGAGAAGAAGTAGTCGAAAAGACTTATACTGGAAATTTTGTTAAAAAATACTTGAATTCGAAAAGCTCTAACGATTTTAATGATGAGCTAGACATATCTTTTAGTATAAATTTCATCCCGGACAAATACTTCTGGGAGTATTTTCACAGAATTTCCTATATAGTCTGGAAAAAATCAAAATGGAAAGTTACTAGTGTAGATGTTACCACATCCCCAAGAGTAACTATAACTTGCGGGGGATTGTATAATGGACAGGATTAGTTTACACAATAAATTTGAAGAAATTTTACAATCTAATAATGTTTACTTTCAATCTCCCCCGGGTGTATTGATGAAATATCCTGCTATTCGTTACTCCATCGACGATATTGATATTTCGCATGCAGATGGAATAAACTATAAACAATTCAAAAGATATTCTGTCATCATCATTGACAGAAACCCAGATTCTAAGATATGCGATAAAATATTAGACAATTTCGAATATGCGAGTTTTGTCAGATTTTATCCAGCTGACAATTTGAATCATTGGTTACTTTATATTTATTGGTAAAAAGGAGATAAAATTATGAGTAAGAATAAGATTGTATGGGACAAGACTTCGGAACGTTTCTATGAGACTGGTGTTAAGAACGTAGTTCTCTATACTCAGACTGCTGGAGTTTACAATGATGGATGCGCTTGGAACGGTGTAACAGCAATCACCGAATCCCCTTCTGGTGCTGAGAGCACTGCACTTTATGCTGACGATATTAAGTATTTGAATCTTATTAGTAATGAAGAATTCGGTGCTACAATTGAAGCGTATACTTATCCTTCTGAATTCGAAAAATGTGACGGTACTGCAGACCTTGTTACTGGCGTAAGTATCGGTCAGCAGAAGAGGGAGACGTTTGGTCTTTCGTACCGTACCGTTTTGGGTAATGATACTGATGGTAACGATTATGGTTATAAGCTGCATCTTATTTATGGATGTAAGGCATCTCCCTCCGAGAGGGCTTATTCCACTATCAGTGATTCCCCCGAAGCAAATACGTTTTCTTGGGAACTTTCTACGACCCCTGTATCAGTGAATGGTTTCAAGCCTACATCTTGTATCACTATCGATTCTACCAAGTGCGACAAGACTAAGCTTGCTGCTCTTGAAACTATTCTTTATGGTAAAGACCCCACTCAGACCAATGGGAGTGATGGCGTAGCGCCCAGACTTCCTCTTCCCGACGAAGTGAAGACTCTTATGACTCCTGACGGAGAATAATATTTAAAACAAATCAAAATGGAGGTAAACAAATATGTATATTAAAGAAATCGAATACAAAGACTATAACGAGATCGGAAGAGCGTCGTGTAGGGAAAGAGTGTAGATCTCGGTGG
>CAMJYS010000009.1 GCA_946410005.1 uncultured Clostridia bacterium
TTTCCCTACACGACGCTCTTCCGATCTTTCCAATTCACTTTGAAGTTTAGTTTTTTCCGAAATTTTATCCGAAAGCTCTTTCATTTCTACCATTACTTTTGAAATATCCTCTCCTGATTTTTTCATCTCAGGTATTTTTTTGCTTACAGCATTTTGCTGAGCTTTCATACTTTCGGCTTCCTGTAAAATATTTCTTCTTTCTTCGTCAATTTTTAAAATCTTATCAATTTCGTTATCTAAATTCATTTGACGATTTTTCATCGCCGCTTTTACCATTTCCGAATTATTTCTTATAACTTTGATGTCCAACATAATTTATTGTCTCCTATCATATTTTTTGGTTTTATATTTAGAACTACCCGCTCCGCTTTTAGGTAATCCTATACCTGAAATTATAGCACAAAAAGTCATTCCTAAACACATTAACACAAATGACATTACTATTTCCCCGACATTTACATTTATATGACTTAAAAACTTTACATATATTTCTGCAACTGACGCAAAAAGTCCGAAAAATAGCACCATTATTATATTTTTAAACGTAATTTTTGAGTAAATATTCGTTATTATTACTGCTATCACTCCTAATAAAAAATATTCACTTGCTCTCATAAAAATTGAAAAATCTGACGTTTTAAATCTATAATTTAGCTTCAATGAATTAAAAAAATCATTCACGATATTTGCTAATTTTTCGCTTTTTACTGCGTTATTTACGTACGGATTCATGAATATCCACACTAAAATCGCCGCCGCTATTAGAATAAGTATTAAATTTCGCACTTTCTTATATATCATACCAAAAACCCATTAACCTTTAAATTTTTCTATTATTTTCCCCCGACAATACTATCATAAAACGCCATAAGGTCGTCTTTATCGGAAAACTCAATCTGAACTGTGTTTTTCTTTCTATTGCTTCCGGAAAGTATTTTTACTTTTCTGTTTAATCTACTCATCAAGTCAGACTCGATTTTTTGAATCAATTTATCTTGAATCTTGATTTTTGGAGAATTTTCTTCCTCGTTTGCCTTGGAATTTATATTTTTTACTAATTGTTCAAGCTGACGAACATTTAAACCATTATTTAGAACTGACATTAATGCTCGCTCGATATCTTCTTCATTTTCAAGGGATAACAATGTTCTTGCGTGTCCGACTGATATTTCGTTATTTTCGAGTCTTTCTATCACGCTTTTAGGAAGATTCAAAAGCCTCAATGTATTTGCTACGTATGAACGGGATTTTCCAACCGATGACGAAACTTTTTCCTGAGTAAATCCATAACTATCTATCAAAGATTTATAACCTTTTGCTTCTTCTACTGCTGACAAATTTTCTCTTTGCAAATTTTCTATTAACGCAAGCTCCATTATTTCAGCGTCATTAATATCTTTTATTATTACAGGGACTTCTGTAACTCCTGCCATTTTACAAGCTCTAAAACGTCTTTCGCCTGCTATTATTTTATATTTACCGCTTGCAAGAGGTTTAACCACAATCGGCTGAATTAAGCCATGCGAAGCTATTGAGCTTGCAAGTTCTTTTAACGAATCATCATTAAAATTTATTCTCGGCTGGTCTTTATTTGCTTCTAATTCGGAGATTTTTAAAGTAACCGGTATGTTTTCGTTTTCGGGATTATTTTCCATGAAAATTAAATCTAAGCCTTTGCCAAGTCCGCTCGATTTCGCTGACATATTATTTTTCGCCTACCTATCGTTATTATTTTTCAAAAATTCTTTCGCCAAACTTTTATATGCAAATGTGCCCTTGTTAAATTTAGAAAAATACGCAACAGGTTTGCCAAATCCGGGCGCTTCCGATAATTTTACAGCACGAGGTATAACTGTTTTGAACACTTTTTCGGGAAAATTTTTCTTTACTTCATCTGCAACTTGTTTAGTAAGATTCAATCTTAAGTCGCACATTGTCATCAAAATTCCTTCCAATTCCAATTCAGAATTATGGTGTCTTTTTACCACTTTTATTGTGTTTATGAGCTGTGAAAGACCTTCTAAAGCATAAAATTCGCACTGAATAGGTATTAAAACCGAATCACTCGCACAAAAAGCGTTTATAGTTATAATTCCGAGAGATGGCGGACAATCTATGAATATATAATCATATTTATTTTTCAGATGAGAAATTTTATTTTTTAATTTAGATTCTTTCCCGGAAAACAGACTTATTCCGGCGTCTGCAGAAGCAAGATTTATGTGCGACGGTATTAAATCTAAATTTTTAAAACCTGTGTTAATAATCGCCTCTTCTGCGGAAATCTCTTTTTCTAAAACATCATAGGCGGATAGCTTTATTCCTCGCTTGTCTATACCCATCCCACTTGTTGTATTTCCCTGTGGGTCTAAATCTATTACTAAAACTTTTTTGTTTAAAATTCCGACGCTTGCCGACAAATTAATCGATGTGGTTGTCTTTCCAACTCCACCTTTTTGGTTCGAAATAGATACGATTTTTCCCATGTTTTCTCCTTATGAAATTTAATTTTTTAACTTTAAAATTAATTATATCACAAAAAATAATTTTTATATACAAAAAAGTGTTTCACGTGAAACACTTCTAAACAAAATCATTACATTACAAAGAGCTTTTGGAAATTTGTAAATTTTTATAAGAAAACTTTTTAAAAATAAAATTTAACACAATATATTTTCGTGTATCTCTTTTTTAACTTTAAAGTTAATTATATCACAAAAAATAATTTTTATATATAAAAAATGTTTCACGTGAAACATTTTGGAATGAATCTCGTGAAACTACAAGCGATTTTTAGAAATTTGTAAACTCGTGCGAGGATATTTTTTCGGAGTAAGCTTTATTTTCTTGATAATAATAATATTTCTAGAACCTTTATCGTATGGCAACTCGAATTTTTCACATCTCTCTAATTTTCCGCCTAAAGCTTCAATGGCATTTTCGGCATTCGAAAGTTCGGTTTCAAAATCGGGACCTTTCAGCGCAACAAAATAACATCCGACTTTTGCAAAAGGCAATGTATATTCGCAAAGAATATTAAGCGGTGCGACGGCTCTGGAAACTACTACATCGAATTTTTCACGATACTCAAATTTTCGCCCAAATTCTTCCGCTCGACCATGAATTGTACTGTAGTTTATATTTAATTTTTTTGATAATTTATCTAAAAAAACTATTCTTTTATTTAAACTATCCAAAAGCGTTAAATCTATATTTTCTTTTAAAATTTTTATCGGAACGCCGGGAAATCCGGCTCCTGTTCCTATATCTATAACTTTATTGTTTTTCCCAAAATCTAAAAATTTGTCTATTATAATGCTGTCGAGAAAATGCTTTATGATTATATCTTCGGGATTTTTTATCGCTGTTAAATTCGTATGCGAGTTATACTCTATCAAAAAATCCATATAAATTTTAAATTTTTCGAGCTGATTTTCGCTCAACGATATTCCATTTTTATTCGCTTCTTCAAATAGAATTTTCATCGCTATTTACCTCATTTTTATTAAACTTTGTGGCTAACCAGATTATCAAAACAGATATATCCGCAGGGCTTACGCCCGATATTCTCGATGCTTGTCCGATATTATTCGGCTTTAATTTTGATAATTTTTCTATTGCCTCCAAACGCAAACCTTTTATTTCTGAAAAATCCAAATCCTTCGGCAAGATTTTCTTTTCGAGTCGTCTCATTTCGGAAATTTGGCGATTTTGGCGATTTATATATCCTTCATATTTTATTTCAACTTGTACTTTTTCTAATATTTCGGAAGAAATTTCCAGCCTTGTCGTATCAAACTGTTTTAAATCTTTGTACGAAATTTGCGGGCGTTTAAGTAAATCAACTAATTTCACTCCGCTTTCGATTGGCGATGTTTCACGTGAAACAAGTACGTCATTGAGTTCTTTTGACGGAGCAATAACAACTGTATTTACCCTCTTGATTTCTTCTTCTTTTAATCTTTGAACCTCGCAAAACTCTTCCCATCTCTTATCGCCTATAAGTCCTATTTTTCGGCCGATTGGAGTTAGTCTTTCGTCTGCGTTATCTTGCCTTAAAACCAGTCTATATTCCGACCTGGACGTCATCATTCTATACGGGTCATTTGCGCCTTTTATAACTAAATCGTCAATTAATGTTCCAATATATGATGTCCCTCTGTCGAGTATCAATGGTTCTTCTTTTTTTATTTTCAATGCCGCATTAATCCCTGCGACTAATCCTTGTGCGGCGGCTTCTTCATAACCCGAACTACCATTGAATTGCCCTGCTCCGTACAGTCCGGGAAACTCTTTATATTCAAGCGTAGAGTACATCTGCTCAGGGTCGCCGATATCGTACTCGATCGCATACGCAGGACGCATTATTTTTACGTTTTCCAATCCCGGAATAGTCCTGTACATCTGAATTTGAACATCCTCGGGAAGTGATGTGGACATACCTTGCAAATACATTTCGTCCGTTCCCAATCCACACGGTTCGATGAACATTTGATGGCGTTTTTTGTCGGGAAATCTTACAATTTTATCCTCTATACTCGGGCAATATCTCGGCCCTACACCTTCTATTTTTCCGCTATACATCGGCGACCTATGAAGATTATTTAAAATAACCTCTTTTGTTTTATCATTTGTCCAAGAAATATAACACACAACTTTATTTTCGCCGATATTCTTTGTATCTTTCGAAAACGGTACGATTTTTTCGTCTCCATATTGTGGTTCTAAGTTTTCAAAATTAATACTCGACTTCAAAACTCTTGCCGGAGTTCCGGTTTTAAAACGCTTTATTTTAACACCTAAACGTTTTAAAGATTCTCCGAGCAATGTTGCCGGAAAAACACCGTCAGGACCGCTATTATACGATGTTTCTCCTATATGAACAACACCTTCCAAAAACGTTCCTGTCGCCATTACAACAGCTTTTGCTTTATATCTAATATTATTTCGGGAAGTTAAAATCCACTCGTCATTTTCTCTTGAAATATCAACTATTTCAGCTTGTTTTAAAAATAAATTTTCTTGACGCTCGAGCTTTCTTTTCATTATTTCCTTATAACGATTTCTGTCTATCTGCGCTCTTAAAGAATGTACCGCAGGGCCTTTTCCTAAATTAAGCATACGGCTTTGCAAAAAACACTCGTCCGTCGTGCGACCCATTTCTCCGCCTAATGCATCTATTTCGCAGACTAAATGCCCTTTTGCGGTACCTCCGATAGATGGATTGCACGGACAATTTCCGACAGAATCCAAATTTATTGCAAAAACCGCTGTTTTACAGCCAAGTCGTGCTGAGGCTAATCCCGCTTCGATTCCTGCGTGACCTGCCCCGATTACAACCACTTCATAATTTTCCACGTAACTCAATTTAAAATTACACCTCTTAAAAATTTTTATTTTCCTACACAAAATTTAGAAAATATTTTATTAACTACTGCTTCGCTTGCACTCTCTCCTGTAATTTCCATTATTTTCTCAACAGCATCTTGCAGAAGTACCGTAACGGCATCAAATGTCATTTTTTGGTCGATTTCTTCAAGCGCTTCTTCCAATATTTTTTTGACGTTATTCATTACGTTTAACTGTCTTTCGTTCGAAATAACCATATTCGATGGCTCAATATCCGATATTCCAACTATATTTTCGAAAATTTCTTTGAGTTTTTCTATTCCTTCGCCGTTTATTGCTGATATTTCAACAATTCTATCCGAAAATGTTGATAACAATTCTTCTTTTTCAATTTTTTTATTTAAATCGCATTTGTTGAGTATGACAATTGTTCTTTTTGGATTGCACTTATCAATAAGTTCTCTGTCTTGCTCCAAAATGCCCGCAGATGCATCTAAAACAAGAAAAATTACATCAGACATACCTATACTCTCTTTTGCTTTTTTAACTCCGATTTGCTCTATTACATTGTCCGTATCACGTATTCCGGCTGTATCGACCAACAACAATGGAATATCGCCGAGCATTACAGACTCCTCTATTACATCTCTTGTCGTACCGGGTATATCGGTTACAATTGATTTTTCAAAGCCCGAAAGCAAATTCATAAGCGTAGATTTGCCAACATTCGGACGGCCAATTATTGCAGTTTTTACGCCCTCTTTTAAGATTTTACAAGTGTCATAGTTTTTTATTAAACTCAAAACATCGTTATATACTTTTTCGACGCCTATTTTGAGCGTGTTTTCGTCTACCGCCGGGACTTCGTCTTCGGGATAATCCGCCCAAACGCTTAAATTCGCCACTATATCAACTATATTATTTTTTATTTTAGTTATGTTTTTACCTGCTGTTCCTTCTAAAAAACTATACGCAATTTTATTTGATTTTTCGCCTTTTGCGGATATTAAATCCATAACTGCTTCAGCTTGTGAAAGATTCATTTTCCCGTTTAAAAACGCTCTTTTTGTAAACTCTCCGGGTTCTGCAGGCCTCGCTCCGGATTCAAATACAGCTCTCAACAATCTTTTTGTCAAATACATTCCGCCGTGACAGGAAATTTCTACAACGTTTTCGCCTGTATAACTATTTGGAGCTTTAAAAACCAGCGCTATTGCTTCGTCTATAAATTCATTATTATGAATTATTTTTCCGTATTTTGCTCTATATCCGCCTAAATTGCTAATGCATCCTTTTTGCTGACCAAAATACGGCTTAAAAACATTCTCCGCTATACTAAAGGCATCTTCGCCCGATATTCTTACAACTCCGATTCCACCGACTCCCTGCGCTGTTGCAATCGCCGCAATCGTATCACTCATAAAAACAATTCAACCTCCTTTAAATTTAATGCTCCCTTTTAAAAAAGGGAGCACAAAACACAACTAAAAAAATTAAAATCAAGCATCTTCTGTTTCAAAAATATCGTATTCTTTATCTTTTCCGACTGTAACGCTCTCGTTGTTCGTATTAATTACGGGAGATATCACTACACTGCGACAAGTTCCGTCACCTTCTGACCACGCTTTTATACCATCGATTTTTCCTATCGCACTGTGGACTATTTTTCTTTCATAGCTACGCATTGGATAAAGCTTATACGTCTTACCTGTTTTCAAAACTTGGTCTACATAATATTTTGCCATCGAAACCAAAACTTGGCTATGATTTTCACGATAATTTGCAGCCGCTATATGTATTTTACAAAAACGTCCTTTATTACTTGAATTAGCAATTAAAGCTGTAATATATTGTAAAGAATCCAACGTATCTCCGTGACGCCCGATAACATATCCTACATCGTCACCTGTTATTTTTATTTCGCAACAGTCAGGCTCGTCCGACGTAATCTCTATCTTCAAATCTTTAAGTCCCATATAATACAATGTTTCTTTTAAAAATTCTACTGCTTTTTGCGAAGCTGGCTTTCTGACTGATGCTTTTATCTGTGCTATTTTTCCACCAAACATACCTAAAAGTTTTTTTGATGGCATCTGCAAAATTTCTATTTCTAAATCTTTTTCAGTTACTCCAAGCATATCACATGCTTTTTCTTTTGCTATTTCAATCGTTTCTCCTGAAGTATATACTTCATCTACCATATTTTATCGCTCCTCCGGATTATACACTACTATTAATACAAAAATGTTATTATTATGTATTATAATTATATCTTAAAGTTTTGTCAATCTTGGTTTAATTTTATAAAAAAATATACTATAAATTATTTTTTTTATTTTAATTCCACAAAATCTACATTTTTTCAACTTTTGATTCTTCTTCGAATAAAAGCGCTACTCTAGCTGCCTCTTCCTGTGCGTTTATAGTATATATATTATAGAACTTATTCAAAATTACAGCTTGAAACGCTGCAAAAAGTGAGTTTGCAATCCAATAAATACCAACTGCGGCGGGAATTGTATAAGACCAATAAGCCGGGATGAACATTACCATATACGGCATATATTTCATACAACCTTGATTCTGTGCCGGATTTTGCATAGTTTTCTGACTTATAAAAGCCGTAAGCGCAGAACTCAAGAAACAAAATAACGGAACAAGCCATAACATCGCTGAAAATTCTGATTTATTAGGGCTTTTCAATAGGTCAAGGCCTAAAAAGTTAAATCCGTTACTGTACTCTTCGAGCTGACTGTACTCTTTTTCATTAAGCATTGTGAGCTTATCTTTTACATCAGAAAAATGCTGGACTAACTTTAATTGCTCATATCCTCGATTAGATTGACTTTCTAATTCAGGTAAAACTTGAACCGCTGCAACAACTTTTTCGTTAGGAATATGCAAAACATTTTGAAGAGGTTTTGTTACTGCTCCGTAAACACTTGGCCATAGAAAAAGTGGCAAAAGCATTGTAACTAAACAACCGCTCATAGGATTAAACCCTTCTTTTTCATAAAGCTTTGCTATCTCCTCGTTATATTTTTTAGGATTTTTTTCATATTTTTTTCTTATTTCCTGCTGTTTAATACCTATCTTTGCGTTTTTAGCCATAGATTTTTGGCGTTTTATTGCAAGTGGGAACATTAGAATATTGAAAACAACCACAAAAATAGTTATCGCAACAGCATAGTTACTTACAGCATCAAAGAAAAGCCAAAGAACATAACCAAAAATGCTACTCAAAGCATCAAATAAAAAACCCAAATTAAAAACCTCGCTTTTTTAATTTAAATATAAAAATCATCTTTTTCGGGCACAGGGTCATATCCGCCTTTAAAAAACGGATTGCACCTGATTAATCGCTTTAAAGTTAAATATAAGCCTTTAATCACGCCAAATCGTTCAATAGCTTGCAAAGCGTAACTCGAACATGTCGGGGAAAATCTGCAACAAGGTTTTTTCAGCGATGAAAATGAAGCTTGATAAAACTTTATAAGAAAAATTAAGAGCTTTTTCATTTTAAAACACCCAACTTCCGAAGCTGATATTTCATCTGCTTGAAAATTTCTTGCATTTTCACCTCATGTGAATTATTTCTTGCGACAAAAATTATATCTATCCCGCTTTTTATATCGTTTTTCAAAACACTATATGCCGCTCGTATAACTCTTCTTGCACGATTCCTTTGCGGAGCATTCCCGATTTTTTTGCCGGTTGTTATACCGTATCTTACTTTATTAAACCGATTTTTAAGTATATATGTAACGATACAAGGAGATGCACAATATTTACCCTTAGCGTATGCTCTGCGAAAATCACGATTTTCTTTTATAATATTAGTATCTTTCATATTAAACTCAGCCTTTTGAAAAAACTCAAAAATAATATACCACAAAAATTAATACGCGTAAATATTTCACATAAATTTACAATACATAAAAAATAAAGACCCGCCAAGGTCTTAATTTTTTCAGAAATCAATGTTTGCTTGACAGTATTAAGAGCAAATTCTTTTCGAATCAAGAATTCAAATTAATATGTTAATCTTTTTCTTCCTTTAGCTCTTCTGCGAGCAAGAAGTTTTATTCCGCTACGAGTTGACATTCTTTTTCTGAACCCATGTTCTTTTTTTCTGTGAATCTTTTTTGGTTGATAAGTTCTTAACATTTCTTTCCCTCCCGAAATAAATTATATTTGTACATAAATCCACGTATATTGAATTATACAACACTCAAACAAATGTGTCAATATATTTTAATAAAATAATTTGATTACATATTGATTTTAAAAAGCGAGTAGTAGTATAATGAATTAGCATAGAAAATATATCCGGGTGTGGCGCAGTTTGGTAGCGCGCTTGAATGGGGTTCAAGAGGCCGCAGGTTCGACTCCTGTCACTCGGACCATTTTTATTTTAGCCGAATTATTACCGCTCGTGGCGAAGCTGGATATCGCAGCAGATTCCGATTCTGAAGGTTGGGGGTTCGAATCCCTCCGAGCGGACCAAATTATATTAGTTTGAAAAATTTTGAAAAAATAGTTTTTAGAGCTTGATATAAAACACAAGGCGTGATATAATCTTTGTGGCATTGCGGAATTGTGTAATGGTAGCACGACAGACTCTGACTCTGTTTGTGAGGGTTCGAATCCTTCTTCCGCAGCCACTCCTTTCGAGGTGTAGCTCAGCTTGGTAGAGCGCTACGTTCGGGACGTAGATGCCGCAGGTTCAAATCCTGTCACCTCGACCAAAAATATGTATAATTCAAAAGCTATTCATTTAATTGAATAGCTTTTTTATGTCTAATATCAAACAATAATGTTGAAAACTTTGCAAAAATATGATATAATAATGTTTTAAACAATAATATCATTTTTTATAAAACGGAGGTTTAAAATTATAATGAACTCTTTTGATGAGGCGTGGAATCTTATTTGTGATTTTTGCAAAACGAAAATCACTGACGTCGCATATAAAACATGGATGAGTCGTATCGAACCCGTAAAATTAGATTTTGAACAAGGAAAAGCTATTTTGATGGTTCCTAACGAATTTCATCGCCAGACGTTAAACAGGTGCTATCTTCCGCTTTTAACAAACGCTTTTAATGATATATTCGGCTCCGGTATAGACATTTGTTTTTCTATTCCGGATGAAATAAACGAATCTAACAAAAAAAGCGACCAAAATTTAGCGATAGACTCCGAGTATGAATTCACTTTCGATACATATATAGTGGGCTCTTCAAATAAATTTGCTCATGCCGCCGCACTCGCCGTTGCCGCAAATCCCGCAGGTGCATACAATCCGCTGTTTATCTATGGAAATTCCGGTCTCGGAAAAACTCACTTACTTTATGCAATTTGCAATGATCTTAAAAAAAACAAACCCGATAAGACTTTTTTATACATAAAAGGCGATGATTTTACAAACGAATTGATAGATTCCATTCGTAAAAACACCATGAGTGAATTTCACGAAAAGTATCGCAAAACGGATGTTTTGCTTGTAGATGATATTCAATTTATTGCAGGAAAAGACTCCACGCAAGAAGAGTTTTTTCATACTTTCAATTCACTGTATGAAGCAAAAAAACAAATAGTATTAACATCAGATCGCCCTCCAAAAGAAATACAAACACTGGAAGACCGTCTCAGAACACGTTTTGAGTGGGGGTTAATCGCAGATATTCAGCCGCCGGATTTTGAAACCAGAATTGCTATTATAAAACGTAAAGCAGACCATTTGGATATAAAAATGCCGAACGACGTATGCGAATATATCGCCAAAAGATTAAAAACAAACATAAGACAGCTTGAAGGTGCTGTTAAAAAAATGAAAGCTCATCATCTTCTGGGTGGGGAACCTATGGGAATACAAACCGCTCAAATGGCTATTTCGGATATTCTAAATAATAATCAGCCGCCACCGGTTACGGTTGAAAAAATTATAAGCGAGGTTGCCAGAACTTTTAACGTAACCGCACAGGATATACGCTCATCCAAACGCTCATCCGCAATTTCAAACGCCAGACAAATTTCCATATATGTAGTACGTGAAATAACACAGATGCCTTTGGTTTCAATAGGAGAAGAATTCGGCGGAAGAGATCACTCTACTATTGTATATGCTTTACAACAAGTTGAAAAAAGCATTTCAAAAAATTCAAAAACAAAAGCTATGGTTGAAGATATTATAAAAAATATCCGTGACAGATAACGATATTTTTTACACTGATTTTTTTCAACAAATTTTAAACTTTAAACACAAATGTTTCAACAAAAATGTTGAAACGATTTCAAACCAAAAAATTTTAGACAAATATTAAACAAAAAATCAACATCAAAAAATTTGTTTGAAGTTTGAATTTTCCACAAGTTTTAGATATTTTCAACTTTTTAACACCCCCTACTACTATTACTATATATTTAATACTATTCTATACTTAACTAATAAAAAGGATTGATTTATATGAATTTTATATGTGAAAAAAATAAGCTTGTTGAAGCGCTCTCAAATGTACAAAAAGCGGTTTCCCAAAAATCAACTATAGCTGCACTGGAAGGCGTGCTAATTTCAACTAAGGAAAACAATTTAGAAATATGCGCATACAACACAGAACTCGGAATAAAAACATTTATTCCCGCACAAATAAAAAAAGGTGGAAAAATTGTCTTAAATGCACACTTGTTTACCGATATAATCCGTAAACTTCCGAATGATTTGGCAGAAATTGAAATTTCAGAAAATTTAATTGCTAAAATAACAAGCGGATGTAGCTCTTTTGAATTAATAGGAATAGATGCATCAGAATTCCCGAGTTTACCAAATGTTGAAAATGCAGATTGTATTGAATTGCCTGTCGTCACCTTGAAAAGCATGATAAAACAAACCATATTTGCAGTTGCAGATACGGATTCAAAACCAGTTCATACAGGTACGTTATTCGAAATAAAAGAAAAAAATATAACATTGGTTTCAGTTGATGGATACAGATTAGCAATGCGCACAGAGAAAATAAAAGAAGATATGGAATTGAGTTTTGTAGTACCGGGAAAAACTTTGCGTGAAGTTATAAGACTTTTACCTGATAATGAGGATAATGTGAAAATTTCTGCCGGAATGCAACATATAGTATTCTATATAGGCGATTATATTGTCGTTTCCAGATTGTTGGACGGAGAGTTTTTAGATTACAAATCAACAATTCCCGAGAAATCCAAGTTTACCGTTCAGGTAGATACAAAAAATTTAATTGATAGTGTTGAAAGGGTATCACTTTTGATAACAGACAGATTAAAAAGTCCGGTAAGATGTATGTTTACGAACAACAGAATTCACATGTCATGTATAACTACTATCGGTAAAGCCAGTGATGAAATAGAAACAAAAAGCGATATAAAAGATGAAATCGAAATAGCTTTTAATAATAAATATATGCTTGATGCTTTAAAAAATTCGGATTGTGACGAAATGTTAATATGTTTAAACGGACCATTGAATCCCATAAAAATTATGCCGAAAACCGGAAATTCGTTTTTATTTTTAGTACTTCCGGTACGTGTAAAACCTGAATAAACGGAGAATTTTATGAAAGAGATATTAATTAAAGGTGAATTTATAAAACTATCTGCATTTTTGAAATTTTCAGGATTATTCGCTACCGGTGGTAATGCAAAAACAGAAACTGAAAACGGCAAAATTTTTGTGAATGATGAAGTGTGTTATATTCGAGGAAAAAAGTTAATAAACGGCGATATAGTTACATATAACAACACTTCGGTTAAGGTAGTAACAGAATCGTGAAAATAGAAAAAATATATATTGAAGGATATAGAAATTTAAAAAAATACAGCACAGAGTTTGACCCTAAAATTAATTTTATTTATGGAGAAAATGCTCAAGGTAAAACAAATTTAATAGAAGCAATATGGATGTTTACGGGAGATCGGAAGAGCACAC